>JAGWBU010000094.1 GCA_021295735.1 Candidatus Poribacteria bacterium
ATCCGCGTCATCCGATAAATCTGCGATAATCCGCGATTCTGACAACACAACGCAGATTAAATCATTATAATGTCTAATGCCGATATCACAAATCGGATAATTTTCAGAAACCTATCAATAACCTCACAGTATGTTTAGCGTTGCTGATTTGTAGTATATAATGCAACATTTTTAGAATACCGATTTTTTGCAATTATCAGCATATAGAAATAATGCGCAATTATTGTGCCAATTGTGTTTTCATATATGAGGCGTTGGTTGAATTAGACATCAAAGTCGAAGGCTGTGAAACAAACAACAATTCCATACTATTTTCTGTCAATTTTAATTTGGTTTTCGTCCTGATATGTGGTATCATTTAAAGAAGAAATTCTTTACTTTTCATGAGTTACTAATAGGAGGTTTTTTAATGGCAGAAATAGGAAAAACTGCTCCAGATTTCAGTTTATCAGGATCCACAGATCAGGAAGATACAGATGTTACGTTGGCTGATTTTGAAGGGAAAAAACTCGTAGTCCTTTTTTATCCACTTGATTTTTCACCTGTGTGTTCGGAACAAGTTCCAGATTTTAATGAGAACTTAGACGCTATTCGTGCAAAAGGTGCGGACGTAATTGCTATCAATCGCGACTCAACTTTTGCACACAAAGCATGGAGTGAGTCACTGGGTGGTATCGGTTTTCCGCTTCTCTCAGACATGAATCTTGAAATTTCAAAACAGTATGGAATGGCACTTGAAGAAGTCGGTATAACCACACGGGGTGTTTTTATTATTAACGAAGCAGGTAAAATAGTCTTCAAACACATTGAAGATGCACCGCCAGACAATACGTTAACCGCAGAACAGGTACTGAACGAACTTGACAAACTGTAAGCGGCATTTTTGGGTATTTAATAATTATAAAGAGGCGGGTAAACAGATTACCCGTCTTTCGTTATCTTAAGTTTTTTGCGGTGTCCCTAAACAAGTATTTTGGACAATAGACATTCTGATGGCACCGAACACATAATGTTAAAAATGCTGGAAGCAGACGAATACCGTTATCTATTTGTTTTACATCTTTACCTTGACAATCCCTATTAGATATGGTATAATTGTCAAAAGGGCGCGGGTGTAGCTCAGCGGTAGAGCGTCAGCTTCCCAAGCTGAGGGTCGCGGGTTCAATTCCCGTCACCCGCTTGAATGTGAAGAAATACCGAGGAAATCATGGCGCGAAATACTCGACTGACCAAAGAAGAAATCCAAGAAGATAAATTTATTGAATTCATTCTGCAGTGTTATGGTTTTCTGAAAAATAATGTCAGAACCATTAGCATCGCCGTAGCGATTGCCATCGTCGGCGTTGTGAGTTTTTTAGTCTACATGCAAAATCAAGAAAAAAAACAAGCCGAAGCTGCAGCGAACTTCACTAATGCTACTGAAACTTATAAAGAAGCTGAAACGAATTTTTTAGATGTGTCAGCACCGAGCGAAAGTGAAGATGAAGCAACCACTGAAAAAGCAACTTTTCAAGATGCTGAAGAGAAACTGCAGCAAATTTTTGAGAAATATTCGAACACTGCATTGGCTGACAAAGCAAGATTTAATTACGCTAAAAGCCTCTATTACCAAGGTAAATATCAGGAAGCACGGCAGCAGTTTGAAAAGATCGTTGATACACAAACACCTGAAAATCAGATTTACGCATTGTATGCACAAAAGGCAATAGGCAACTGTTACGAACAAGAAGGAGATTACACAAATGCAATTGCAGCTTATGAAGCGAGAGCATTTCCGACTACTTCGCAGCTTGCACCCGAAATTCGCCAGTTTGTTATTACCAGTACCAAATACAATCAAGCGCTTTGTCATGAAAAATTGAATGCAGAGGACGATGCCAAGGCATCTTACAAGGAGATTATTGACGACTTCCAGAATACGCTTAACAATGCCATAGAGCAGAGAAGTATTGATCTAATTGAGGATGCCAAAGAAGTGATCGCAGTAATTGTGGAGCCTTTAGAACTCACAAAAGCGGAACAGATGGAATCGGAAGAACTTTTCTTTGAATCACTTGTCACATATACTGATGCGATTCGTGCGTATAAGGTTGAAAAAGATGTCGGAGGCGGGTTGTTACAGAATGTGCGAGAACGTATCCGACGTTTTGAAGACGTGGCAACTACGGTTATCGGAAACGTGCAATCAGCACGTAAGTATGAAAAATCTGGATCCCAAAGTGCGGCACTTAATGCGTACAACCAAGTTGTGGAATTCAATACGTACGGATTAAATCGTGAACTTTATGAGCGCGCTCTTCTCAACTATGACCGCCTTACAATTGCTGGAAAAGGGGAGTGAAATGAAAAATAGAAACCATATCTTGTATGTTTGGAACCTTGAAGTTGGAAAACGTATATGTTTTGGATTGATTTTAGTTCTGTTGTGCCTACCCGTCACTGTAGATGCAGCACCCACGGGGCGTATCGCCTATGCTGTCTCCGGCTTTAACGACAGACTCGGTAGATTAGATTTTAATCTTCACATGACGACCTTCACCGAAGATGGCGACTTCAAGACAACTCCATTAAATCAAAGTGGTATGTATCCTGCCTGGGGACCAGCAGGCGACACGCTTTACTTCATCCAACGCGCCGATACACAATCACATATCTTTTCTATTAATATTAACAACCCAAAAAATAAAACACAACTTACAGAGATTAGCGGCACCTATCGGTTCTTAGCTGTCTCACCAAATGGAAAGAAACTTGCTTTTAACGGATGGACGCGGGAACAGCAACAACAAGAAAATCAGGTTTGGGTACTTGATATTGATACAGGTGAAATGGAGACAGTGACTTCAATACCACACTTTGGAAGAACCTTCTTTTTTTGGGGAATATCTTGGGCACCGAACAGTAAAAAACTTGCGTTCTCACTCGAAAGACCAGGTGGATTAGAACAACTCTACCTCTTAGATCTTGAAACAGAGGAGATAGACATATTAACCGAATTCAATATTGATTTCTATCCTGTCTGGTCTCCTGATGGTCAGAAAATTTTGTTCCGTAGATGGAACAGAGAATTTGACACAATGTCCACAATTGATGTTGAAACGAGAGCTATAACACCTTTATTTGATGTGGATAAGCAGACCGGGATGTGGACAGATTGGTCATTTGATGGTCAATCAATTATCTACTCTCGCTGGGGTGCATTCTACCTGCACGATCTTCTAACTGGCAAAACAGAACAATTGTTTGAAGTAGATGGGAGCATTTTTGTAATTTCGTGGTGGAGGCATGAAGTGCTTTCTGTGACACCTAAACAAAAATTTGCCACTACTTGGGGGGATGTCAAACGCAATTTGAGATAACAACTTTATGAGGCACTTCGGGTGCCGCAGAATCTTTATATTCTCCTTTCTATTATTAATCCATCTCATCATTTGACAGACCCTGATATTGTAGCGAAAGGTTGCTGCTTCGCAGCTTTTCCTTCATGAGATAACTATTAATTTAGACACGGCATTATAAGAGAAAAGAAGGTTAGACCAATGCTGCCTAACGTAGAAAAAGCCTTAGAATACGATAAACTCAAAACCCTTTTAAAAAGGTATACAGTTTCTGAGTTAGGAAATGCGCGGGTAGATAAACTTGCTCCATCAGATTCACTTGATACAGTCCGCCACCAATTAAAGTTATGCTCCGAAGTGAAAACCTTTCAGCAACGGTTAGGCGAAATCCCACTTGCTGGATTAACGGATATAAGTCAGCAGCTTCAACAAGCCTCCAAAACAGGTGCTATCTTAGAACCGGATGAGTTTCTAAATATTGCCAAGGTAGCACAACTCCCATCCACTATCAAAAAGAAATTCAAAAATCCAGATTGTGATGAGTTCTCTCGTTTGCTCTCTATTGTAGACGCGCTGCCTGTTTTTGACGAAATCGTTGAATCTATTTGGTCACGCATCAGTTCTGAAGGAACTGTGTTAGACCGGGCAAGTTCAGAGTTACGTTCTATTCGCCGCAAACTTATCAAAATCCGTGAAAACATCCACATAAAATTAGAAGCGATCTTGCGTTCCTCGGACCATCAAAAATCTATTCAAGAATCGGTTATTACTTTTCGAAACAACCGTTATGTGATCCCTATCAAACAGGATGCAAAGTCTTTCTTTAGCGGCGTTGTTCAAGGTCAATCTACCAGCGGTGCGACCTATTTTATGGAACCGTTGTCAATAGTTGAAATGAACAATGCGCTTCATGAAACCGTTGAAGCCGAACATCGTGAAATCCGCAAGATTCTTTTGGAGCTAACAGACCAGATACGTGAACGAATTGTTGATTTTGAGTGTGCCCTTGAACTGCTTGCCGAACTTGACTTTTTAAATGCAAAAGCTCGATTCAGCCATGAATTAAATGCCGTTGAACCCAAATTGAATACAAACGGTATTGTCAATTTATCGGAAGCGCGACATCCTTTGTTAGAATTCCAAACGCGCGCGAATACGCAATCCCAAAAACAGAAAACGCCAGAACCTGACAAACCTAAACATAAACTACCTACACGCGTTGTACCTACAGATGTCCGTGTTGGAAAAGACTTCAAAACGCTTGTTATTACAGGTCCAAATACCGGTGGAAAGACTGTTGTACTCAAAACGGTCGGATTACTGTGTTTGATGGCACAATCTGGATTGCATATTCCAGCAGCCCAAGGCAGTAAACTTCCCATTTTTCACCACATTTTTGCCGACATCGGTGATGATCAGAACATAGAGCAGAGTCTTAGCACCTTTTCCTCACATATTACAAAAATTGCTGAAATGCTAAAGGCAATTGAAGATTCTGGATTTGCACACTCTCTTGTCCTATTAGACGAAATCGGCGCAGGGACTGACCCAACCGAAGGAACCGCTCTCGGCATGGCAATTTTGGCATGGTTGAGCGAAAAAAATGTCAGGACGATTGTCACTACCCATTACGGTGCGCTTAAGGCTTATACCCATACACAAAATAACATGGAAAACGCTTCAATGGAATTTGATTGGAACACGTTGCAACCGACTTATCGGTTGAAAATAGGCGTCCCCGGAAGTAGCAATGCAATTAAAATTGCCGAACAGTTAGGACTCCCTCCCCGTATTCTCACTGATGCAGAAAATAACTTAGGTAATAATAACGTCGCTGTGGAAGACCTACTCATCCAATTACAACAGACCCAACAAGAATTGGATACCGAACGTAAACAACTCCATGAAAAGATTCACCTCGCTGAAACAGAATATCAAAAACACAAAGAGCTTATTGATACATTTGAGGCTGACCAGCAAACCCGTTTACAAAACGCTGAAAAAGAAGCACTTGAAATCATTACCACAGCACGCCGAACGGTAGACAACGTAGTATCAGATATCCGTCATGAACAAGCCTCCAAAGCCAGCATCCGTGAAGCATTCTCAAAAATCGAGACTGCCAAAAAACAACTCAAACCAGACCCACCCATAAAACAACAAAAGAAAAAGAAATTCAATGTCAATGTTGGCGACAAAGTCCGAATTATTCAGCTAAACCGATTCGGAGAGATAACCGAAATTAGTAAAAAGAGCAGTACACCTTTACAGGTCCGAGTTGGTAGTATGCAGATGCAGCTGTCCTACAATGACATTGACTCGGTGGTGCCAAAAAAAGAGTCTCAACATCTCTCAACATCTGTGTTAGACATTCAGCATAACAAAGCAAATTCAGTTAAAGATGAACTCTGTATTCACGGCATGCTTGTTAAAGAAGGGTTAGACATTACAGACAAATATCTGGACGATGCCTACCTTGCAGGATTATTAAGTGTGAGGATTCTGCATGGAAAAGGGACAGGTGCGCTCCGTAGCGCAGTTCACAAGGTATTGGATGCAAACCCGCATGTCGTCAATTATCAATACGCTCATCCAACTGAAGGTGGAGAAGGCGTTACAGTCGTTAAATTCAAAGAATAATGGCATATAACAAGAAAACCATTTATTCACTGCTTTATAGGTCATTGTAATTCCATAGTCTTCTTACGGCAATAGAGGACAATTGATTTAGCGTAGAGGCATCTCATGGCAACAAATAACTATATTCCGCGTGAAACAATTGACGAAATTCAGAGCCTGAACAGCATTGTAGACGTTATATCTGAATGCGGTGTCTCACTCAGACAAGCTGGGCGGAACTATCAAGCGCTCTGTCCGTTTCACGAAGAAAAAACGCCCTCTTTTTCCGTGTCACCAGAAAAACAGATATTCTACTGTTTTGGATGTCAAACGGGTGGTAATGTCATCTCTTTCCTGCAAAAACATGAAGGAAAAACCTTTATGGAAGCGGTTGAATGGCTTGCCGAACGAGCAAATATTGCGTTGCCAACACGAGATGCGAAATCCACTGCAAGACAAAAACTAATCAATGACTTGAGTGAACTTAACAAGTTTGCAGTAAAATACTACCATGAACTCCTTCGCACTGGACAGCATAGTCAGCAAGCGCGTGAATATCTCAAAAATCGTGGACTACTTTCACAAACCACACACTTGTTCCAACTCGGTTATGCAAAATCTCAACGGCGTGATTTGGTAAAAGCAGCAACACACGAGGGTTGGAAAGTTCAGCAGTTGGTCGACGCTGGGTTGATTAAGAACGAAGATAAAGGTCCTCAAGACCGTTTTTGGAATAGAATTCTCTTTCCGATTTACAATGCACAAGGTGTGCCGGTTGGTTTTGGGGGTCGTTCCCTATCTGATGAACATCAACCGAAATACCTAAATTCACCCACAACGGTTCTATACGACAAAAGCAGAGTTCTTTTCAATCTTGACAAAGCGAGACAATCTATATCCAAGAAGCAGTCTGCCATTCTCGTGGAAGGATATATGGATGTTCTGATGCTCTATCAACACGGAATTGAAAACGTAATAGCCGCATCGGGAACATCTCTAAGTGAAGAACATGCGGCACTGTTAAAACGTTATACGCCTGAAGTTGTCATTGTTTTTGATGGTGATGCGTCAGGGTTGCAGGCTGCGCAACGTGGATTGCATAGGCTCATCGCTGAAGAAATACGTGTGCGTATTGCTCTCATGCCGAAAGGTGATGACCCAGACTCGTATGTAAAACAGAACGGTGCGGATGCTTTCAACGAACTAATTGATAAAGCGATAAACCTTATTGAATTTCAAATTCAATCCGCAATTCAACAAACAAACATCAGACGTCCTGATGTCAAAACGCAAGTTGTCAAAGACGTTAGCGCGATACTTGTGAACATCAAAAATCGAGTCGAACGGACAGAATATGTAAAATACGCTGTAAAGGAACTTGATGTAGATGAAGACTTACTTTGGCGGGAATTGCGAGATTTAGGCTTGAAAGATACATCCTTTCAAAATAAAATCACGAAGCAAAAAACAGCATCAAAAAAGTTGTCGTCCCGCGAACAAATTGAATTTCAACTTATCCAAACTTTAATCCAAGCACCCGAACTAATCTCCGAAGTTAAATCACTATTGTATTACGAGGAATTAACAAATCCTCACTTTGCCAAAATCGTTCAAATGCTTTGGGATGGTAGTGAGAACGAAGAAAACGTTGATATTCAGAACATCCTTAATACTTGTGAGGACGAAACCGGGAAAAGCATTATCTCAAACGCCCTTATCAACAAAACGAACATTCCCAATCACCATGCAAGGATAAAGGGATGTCTCAAGAAACTAAAAAGCTTTAATTTGCAAGACGTTGAGCAGCGTATACGATCAAGCGCGCTTGCTGATGGAAACGATGACCTTGAAACGCTCAAGGAACTCGTTGATCTCTCAAATGAAAGGCGAGCTTTTGTTCAAAAAAATATTTTAGAATCGGCAGAAATTTCACAACAGTCTGACGAAGAAACGGATAACCCTCAAATTAATGGTAATATTGAGAAGGAGAACTAAATGGCGACTTTAGAAAATGCACATCCGCTTGATTTTCAGTTTAAAGAAGTTGAACGTAATATCAATGAACGCGAACAGGAAATTTCGCGCCTCGTGAAGCAACACAATATCCCCGCAGAATGGTTTGATAGAGAATTCAACGCTGAAACCTATAATTTCGAAACAGACGCTGATAAGGAAGCGTATCTCAAGATTGCTCGTTATCAGCACGAAATTAAACAATACATTAATACTTTCTGCATTTCTCGCGAGAAGCTACAAGATATTACGAAACAGATTGATTCCGGCATAATTAATAATGCCCAAGATGCTAAAATGGCGATTGTAAAAGCAAATCTGAGGCTGGTCGTTAGCCTCGTTAAGAGATATGGGCAAGAAACTCAAGGTCGTGAATTTTTAGATCTGATTCAGGAAGCCAACATCGGTTTAATGAAAGCTATTGATAACTATGATTATCAAGGCGGCTATAAGTTTAGTACTTACGCCACTTGGTGGGTACGTCAAAGTATTTCCCGTGCTATTGCTTCAGCAAAAGGAAACGATGATATTAACACTTAATGAACTCAAAAAACTGTCAAATTTAGGCACAACTTTGTTTAGTAAATTTTCGCACAAACACTAAAATCTAACGAACAACAGAATAGCTCGAAAACAAACGAAAATAAAAAGGAGAACTAACTGGTGGACTTAGGAAACGCACACCCATATGATTTTAATGAATCTGATAACACTGATCAAGTTGAATTTGATGACTTAATGGAATTCACACCGGGGGAAATCAGTGAACGCGAAGATCTGATAAAAACCTATCTACGCGACATGGGGAAAGTACCTTTGATAGATAAAAATAAAGAGATTGAATTATCCCAGCAAATTGAGATGGGGTTCCGCCAGGCACAAGCAGCTACATTTTCAACTCGGCTTGCTGTTGCAGAGGTCCGGAAACTTCTTTATAAAATTATCATTGCTAAAAAACGAGCATCTGATATTATTGATATGTCAGTTTCGAGTAGCTCTACCCGTGATAAGGAGCGAAAACTACGTGAAAAAGTAGAAAAGATGATGCGAGTCATTGAAACTTTAGAACTGGAATATCTTGTTGCTGCCAAGGACGCTGCTAAGAACAATTCATTCGTAGAATTTGAAACAGTTGGGAGTTATGCAAACTTCGTAAAACACCTTGAACAACTGAAGATTGACCGCGAAGAAATTAGCAAAATATCAGGACAGGTTAAAGAGGTTGAACGGAATATTACTGACCGAGAACAAGAAATCGCACGGCTCCAAAAACAACACAACCTTCCGCCAGAATGGTTCAACGGAAGGCTTAACGCCGAAACTCATAATTTCAAAACGGTTGCTGCAAAAGAAGCATATATCAACATCGTTCGTTACCAACGCGAGATTCAACAATACCTAAATACAATCGGTATCTCCCGTGACTCCCTCCAAACTACTACTAAGCAAATTTGTGTCGGAGAATCCAATGCCCAAGATGCCAAAATGGCGATTGTTGAAGCGAATCTCAGGTTAGTTGTAAGTATTGCAAAGAAGTATAAACATCAAGCCCCTGGACTTGAATTTCTTGATCTGATCCAGGAAGGTAATATAGGGCTAATGAGAGCGGTTGATAAGTTTGATTATCAACGTGGTTTTAAGTTTAGCACTTACGCTACGTGGTGGATACGGCAGAGTATCACTCGTGCCATTGCAGACCAAGGTCGTACTATCCGTATCCCGGTTCACATGCATGAGAGAATTAATAAACTGAGGCGCGCTGAACGTTCACTCATCCAAGAATTAGGACGTCGACCTACACCAGAAGAGATTGCCGCGGACATGGGAATTCCAGAAGATAAAGTGCGAGAAGTTTTGCGGATTGTTCCAGAAACTGTCTCATTAGAAACACCTATTGGAGACGATGATGATGACAGTCAATTAGGGGATTTCATTGAAGATGTGAGTGTTTTGTCGCCAGCCACAGAAGCTGAGCTGAGCATCCTCAAAGAACGCATTCAAGAGGCACTTGCAGATTTGTCTGAGAGGGAGCGAGAGGTGATTGTCCTCCGCTTTGGAATTGAAGACGATACCGTGAATCCACTGTTGTCTGAACCAACTCGCCAACGAATTGAAGAACTTTGTATTACAACTGGTTACCCAAAAACGCTTGAGGAGGTCGGTGTCGTTTTTGATGTCACACGAGAACGTATTCGTCAAATTGAGGCGAAAGCCCTCCGTAAACTTCGTCATCCTGTTCGAAGCCATCGCCTGCGTGGTTTTATAGAATAACAGCGATTAACCACATAGAAATACCAACCACTCAGCATTGCAGAGTAATTCAATTCTCCAATAATTTCTTCCTTCTCTCTAAAACCTCTTCTTGTAGGAGCGACCTCCCGGTCGCGACATGACCAAAATGCTGAGAAAAAACTGAAAACTGAATTACGCTTCAAGAATTCCAGGGTGTGTAAATATTTTGACATTAACCATGCCACTTTTCTTGTAAGAGGGCTTTGTCCGCCCGATAAATTCAAATCAACGCCAAATGTGCATTTGGCATTTGTTCAAATCAATGATGAATAGACTTGTAGTATTCATCGGGGTTGAAAACCCCTCCTACAGAAGAGAAGAAGTATTCATGTCAAAACTTTACACACCCCAGAATTCCCAGGGTTATTTAGTTCTCCATATTTTCGGTTATTCTTGAATGCCCCTCTTGCTGTAGGAGCGAGCTCCAGCTCGCGACTTTTTTGACGAAAATGTGCAAAAACCCTAAAACTAAATAACCTTGCAGAATTCCAGAATTCCATAAAAACTTGATTTTTTATTTCAAACAAGGTATAATTAAAAAACAATATGGGCCCATAGCTCAGTGGTCAGAGCCGCCGGCTCATAACCGGCTGGTCCTAGGTTCGAGTCCTAGTGGGCCCATCTCCTCTCATGGGGCGTTAGCTCAGGGGTACGAGCGCTACCTTCACACGGTAGAAGTCACTGGTTCAAATCCAGTACGCCCCATCGCTTAGGGAAGCGTCCTACCTACCGCGTGAAGGTATCTGTGATTACGTTCTGACAAAATTAGGTAAACCATTAAATCTGACTTTTGGAGGAATAAACAGTGTATCTTACTTCAACTATCCTATCTCCATTATCCTTTTGTAAACATAATTTTGCCATAAATTGATGCTTTTGCAAAAAAAAAAAAGCTAAACTTTTTCTGGTGAGATTGATATATTAAACATAACAGGTGATCACCTCGTTATTTTATAGTTTGAAACGATTAACTTTTCTCGTTATCTTGCTTATAAAAACGTGAGTTTGATAAATAGTTAGAACTTCCACATTTCCTCTTAAAGTCTCTCTGATAAGGGGGATTTAGGGGGTTAAA
>JAGWBU010000216.1:0-464 GCA_021295735.1 Candidatus Poribacteria bacterium
AGCACTTTTAAAGTGTACTGTATGAATGTATATCACTTCAGCGTTGTCCGGTGTCCAGACGGTGTCTGCCTTGGCACAACGAACAATCCGGACAACATGACGATCAAATCCATCTGTCAGTTTCTCAACAGTTTTATCAGCAACAGAGATTCGCCAGAGATCGCCGCGGGCAACACAAAACAGGTGTTTGCTATCTGAACTCCATAAAGGCGATAAAGGCGGATGTGAACTATTTGTCAGTTCAATGTCGGTGTCTTCGGTGAGATTCAGTTGGCTACCATCAACTGTTGAAATAAGGAAAAGTTCATCTTTTGCTTCTTCGTCTTCCGTCATGTACGCAATGTAGCGTCCATTTGGCGACCAAGTGAACGAAAGTCCCCAGCTAGATTTGAGCGAGTCAGCAAGTAGTTTCGGGGGACCACCCTTCAGAGGTGAAAGGTAGAGTTCGTAAAATAGTTGGGAGT
>JAGWBU010000216.1:774-3113 GCA_021295735.1 Candidatus Poribacteria bacterium
GTGTCCAGAGCGGTGGGGGTGTGAACGCCAAAAAAGGTCGAATCCTGACATCACTCGCGAGTTGTGGTTCATCTTCGCCGACTTCCCATATCCACAGTTGAGCTGTTTCATGTTTATCCGAATAAAAAGCCAGTCTTTTTCCATCCGGTGACCAAGCAGGGCAGTAACTTGTTCCCCAATTTGGTGTGAGGTTCCGCGATTTACCACTCTGAACATTGACAAGCCAAATTTCACTGCCTTCCTGCAAGTCAAGTAAGCCTGTTGGAATATAACCATCGATTCCAGTTCCTACGCGTTTTCTGGAATAACTTTGGACAGCAACAGCAAGACGGGTCCCATCTGGGGAAGCAGCAATTGGATCAAATAGAGTGAGGAGTTCTATTGACAGAATGTCCTCAATACTTCTTAACATTTCGGTGTGCATTATTTCGCCTTTCCTTTTCTTATGTCACTTCTGGTTGACGATTTCTCTTGTAAAGCGTCTGCCGTTTTTGGTTATGCCCGGTGCGATTATGAAATCGCACCATAGGTGTCAGTTTAGTGATTTTTCACACTATTTTGTAGTAGGGGCCTCCACAAATGCCGCCCCTACGGGGCTTAGGTTTTTTGGCCACACGCTGCTATAAACATTGTGAAGAAACGCCCAAGCAAATAAACCCTACGGGACTAAAGAGGCATTCTGGCGCGGATAAGGTTTATGTCTAAAACCCGGCGCAGTTGAAAACAGTGAAGAAACACCCAAGCAAAAACCCTACCGGACCTGGGACTACGACGGTTATTTTTTCTAAAATTGACAGTTATGGTGCGATTAGGAAATCGCACCTACTGGGCCTGGGGGTCTCGGATTTTACTATAAAAAGGGTGAAAAAGTGTTTCTGGCATTACGTAAAAAAGTTAGGTGTCTCGGGACAGGGTGCTTGAATGAAATTCCGAGATGCTTTTTTCAACGCCGCGGCGCAGCATTTCATCACTGAGATGGAACGCCTCGCGTATTGTCATTGGCAATTTCTGCTTCTGCTCTATCGAATCAAGCAATCGTTGGTTTGATATTACAACAACCGAATCAGCATTTTCTCGGAGTTCCTGCAGCGCACGTTTCGCTTGTTCAGCGCGACGTTGACCTTCAAAGTTGAATGGACATGTCACAACGCCTACAGCTAAAGCACCCTGTTCTTGAACGAGTGATGCAATCACGGGTGCTGCTCCTGCCCCTGTTCCACCACCCATACCGGCTATAACAAAGACGATATCGGTATCCGAAACGATGCTTTGAAGCTTTTCTCGGTCCTCCTCAGCTGCCCTTCTACCTATCTCTGGGTTTGCTCCACAACCGAGTCCTTGGGTGGCGTTAGCACCGATCTGCACCGGTGTTGCTTCACGGTGTTTGTCGAGTGCTTGCTGATCTGTATTCACGGTGTAAAATTCAATGTCTGTCGAACCTTCTTCAATCATTCGTTTGACGGCGTTGCCGCCCGCGCTGCCGACACCAATAACCTTGATTCTGGTTCCGGTGTGTTTGGATTCTTCTTGTTTAGATGCCATAGTTACCCCTCTTTCAAGTTCGACACCGAACTCTTTGCGGAGAAGTTCACGTGTCCGTCTTAATTGAGTCTTGATAGTGCCTATCGCTAATCCAAGTTCGCCGTGGATTTCCTTGACACTCCACAATTCCAAGTAGTATAGAATCGCAACGTTACGCACTTTATCTGGGAGGTGAAACACTGCTTCTCTTAGATCGTTACACAGTTCTGTTTCCCGAAAACGTGCGACCGCGTCCTGATCAATGTGATCGGTCAGGTCAGCGTAACTCTGTGGAATCTCACTCCTTGAATGATGGACAGACGCATAGTATCGGGTGCAAGCGTTGTAAGCGATGCGATGCAGCCATCCCCCAAAACTTCCGATATTCCGCAGTCTGCTGATGTTTTCCCAGACAGCCCGCCAGATGTCCATGAGTATCTCTTCAGCGTCCCGACGTTGTCTCGAATTTGCGATAACCACTTTCCAGACGCGAGGACTGTAACGCGACATCAACTCTGTAAACGCTGGCTCATCACCCAAATCAGTGTGCATTGATAGATCCGATTGCATAGACAGTCCTCAATTTGATTTTAACTTAATGAGCGGGATTCTTCGCGGGGCGGTTTAAAAAAATACAATCTGTTGAGAATTGATTCATGGTAAATTACCGGAACATGCAGACAATTCAGTGGAATCGCCTATTGTCAGTTGTGATAATTTTTTGCTGAACCACTCGCAATGGCTTATACCTCCGAACGCAGGAAGACAAGAAATGCACCTGAAAGAAATATACCGAGCAGTAAAATGAGCAACAGTAT
>JAGWBU010000217.1:0-633 GCA_021295735.1 Candidatus Poribacteria bacterium
AAGGTTCTACATCGGTCCCACCCGCCGCGGTCCTATGTCCATAGCGAACATAGACGCGTCGAAATTCTGTTTCAACAGATCCATTTTGATGTCCTGCTTATCGGGTGCATGCCAGAGATTGTCAAACTCGTCGGGATCATCGATTAAGTCGTAGAGTTCTCCCTCCTCGTGTCCGTGATAGACTACCAATTTGTAACGTTCATTTCGGTACATTGTTGCGAAAGAATGGTCACGGAGATCAACAGCATCATAATATTCACACCGGACAAAGTCCCGATGATGGCTTGCGTCCGCCTCACCCCGGAGGATAGGCAGTAGCGATCGTCCGTGCATACCTTCGGGTGGTGTTAAGCCTGCTAATTCCAAAAGTGTCGGTGCTTTGTCAACGAGTTCAACGAGAGCGTCGCTTTTAAGACCGTTCACGAACTGCCCTTGCCATGCAAAAATCAACGGCACTCTGACTAAGCCTTCGTAAAATCGGCACCCTTTCTGAATCAATCCGTGGTCGCCGAGCGTTTCGCCGTGGTCACTCGTGAAAATGATGACGGTATTTTCGCGTTGCCCCGTTTCCTGAAGTGTTTCAAGCATTCTACCCAACTGCTCGTCAATGAGTTGGATCATCGCGTAATAAGC
>JAGWBU010000217.1:650-2668 GCA_021295735.1 Candidatus Poribacteria bacterium
GGCGCGGGGTCTGCCCCTTCCCAGTAACGGGTGGGGACCCCGGCAGGATCGGACTACGGATGTCCAATTCATCAGGTGTTCGGACTTTAGATTGAAAATCGACTGCTTGTAAACGGGTCTGCTGTTCGAGATCGCTATTTCGGAAGATCGGTTCTGGCATCTCCGCTGGATTAAATTGTTCTCGGTGCGTCTGTGGCGGATTGAACGGTGGATGCGGATCGTAGATATTGACGCTCGCGAGCCACGGACCATCGCGTTCTTCACGGATGAATTCGATTGTCTTTTCCGCGCACCATGTCGTCTGATGCAATTCCGCTGGCACGCCTTCTGGATTACGGTTCAATTCGCCTAAAATATAACCTTTTGAGCGTACCCAATCCGCGTAGTCGTGTCCGTGTTCCCAGTCGTCGCGTGGGGCATGGCTGTACTGCCAATAGCGGTATCCATCGTTTGCACGTGGTTCTATTCGACGGTAAGCACTTGCGAGATGGAGTTTGCCAATCAGACCGCAATCATAGCCGATGTCTGCAAGGGTACGCGTCACAAGCGGGTACGCGTCAGGAAAAAAATCGTTTCCGTTGCGATTCGCGTGCGTTGCGTTTGGGTACATACCTGTGAGAAAACTCGCCCGACTCGGTGTACAGATAGGACTTTGGCAGTAGGCATGTGTGAACGCGACACCCTCCGCTACGAGACTATCGATGTTCGGCGTTGACACGTATGGGTTACCCAACGCCGCGATTGTATCGTAACGCTGCTGATCCGTGCAAACCCAGAGAATATTGGGTGCTTTAACAGCCATTCATCAGCCTCTTCGTGTGTGCTATTGAGTCGTTGCGCTAAACCCAGACGCTTTAACGACGTTCGCGAGGTCAGTGGCAGTCGCGGTGTTTTTTCGGACTTTAATAACGGCTTGATCCGGTAGCGAAACTTCGACACTGATAACGCTCTGGTGTTGTGTAAGTGCACCCTGCACTTTTGCGACACACGCCCCTCACGTCATGCCTGACACGACCAGTGTGACATCCTCACTTCCGGCAGGTTCGATCGGCACAGACATAAAGGCGTTGAGTAGTTTCCCAGAAGCGTCAAATATCCGAATCTTTCCGTCGAAACCGCCCGTAGCGAGTTGTGTACCGTCAGGATGGAATGAAACTGCGAAAACACCGACAGCATCGCCTTGCATGCTCGCTAAACGCTTCCCATCGGCTACGTTATAGATACGTGCTTCACCACCGGCACTGCCAGTGGCAAACCGGCTGCCATCTGCTGAGAATGCTACGCCTTCAATTGTACCTGACTGTGCTTCATAAGCTTGAATGAGGTTAAAGTCCGTATTACCCACATCTCTCCGTATTTCGCGGAAGATTTTATAGAGCCGTGGTATGCGGTCTTCGCCAGCACTCAAAACTTGGTCTTCAGTCGGATGTCGTGCGATGGTGTTGATTTCACCGTAACCTTTGTTGCTGGAGTTGATGTCGTCAACAAAAGAACCAGTATCTACCTCAACCAATTTGAGGGCAGTATCACGTCCACAACTCACAAAATGCGAGCCGTCAACAGAAAAAACAGTGCCGAAAACCCAATCGCTGTGGTTATCAAATTTAATGAGCTCTTTTTCATCTTCAACGGATAAAACACGCACCGTCTGATCTGAGCACCCAAAAGCGACGCGACTGGCATCTGGTGAGAAAGAGAGTCCGTAAATTGTATCATAACTGGCGCGTATCGCTTTGATGAGGGTGTTGGTTGCGGTATCCCAAAGTTGGACTTCGCCAAATTGCGCAGGGGATCCGCCTGCCATGCCTAAAATTTTACTATCTGCTGTATACGTCAGTGATTCTATCCGGTGTGCTTTGCCGACCAACCGTGCCTTGAGTTCAAAATTCGTTGTGTCATACAATAAAATTTCACGGAAGCCGGACACAGCGAGTGTACTGCCATCGGGTGAGTAGGCCAGGGCAGTAACGACAGGAGGCACTACATAAGTAGGATAGTTTCCTTCACCCATATCATCG
>JAGWBU010000217.1:2987-3677 GCA_021295735.1 Candidatus Poribacteria bacterium
AGTAAATACACCGCTAAATGGACAATAAACCTTGATCGCGATATTTTCATGTTTTAAAACCCTCAATAAAAAGGTTATCAGGCTTACAAAGCCCTCCTACAATAGCAATCTGCGCCGAAAGTGTCGTCGTTAACATACAATTTTAATAATTATATCACAATTTCATAACGAAATTCAATTAAAAATGAATTCGGGAGGGTTGGCAGAAGAGAAAGGTTTTGATGCCCGCCTTGATAAGGAGAGCGATAAGAGTTGCCATTTGTAAATCCATAGAATTTCCTACTGAAATCAGATTTGAGTTGCGTTAAAAATTGAATTTGAGTATAATTTGCCATACTACGACATAATAACAAATAAAAAATGTTTTTTTTCATTATGTTGTAATATAATCCCAGTGACTACGGACAAGATTTTAAATCCGCAGCCCTTGTGTTTCACTGAAAAATGTTGATTATCCCAGCATTTTGTAGCGCAAATTTTTAGTTCGCAGCATTTTCGGTCACAATCTAACAGATTTGCGGCGTACGCGCCCAGATACAACGTGCATCATTCTACAAACGAGAAATTGATTAGCAGAAATGGTGTGAGTTACCGCGACATGTCAAAAGACATTCATATCCAAACGGATAAAGGGAACAATCATGAAGCTACAGACCGAACTTGAAACGAACCATTCCTTTGGCGAAATCA
>JAGWBU010000095.1 GCA_021295735.1 Candidatus Poribacteria bacterium
TTCGAAAATACTATAGTGAGATTGGCAACAGAAAACGGACAAGAAATACCCATCACTCTTGAAGAACATGATGGGTCTAAGTTAATAGTTCGCTTTGTCTCGTTAGTTCAAAGTGGTCTGTATACGTTTTCTGTCACACCGCACGATATTTCAGGTAATGTTTCACAAGGAGCGGTTTCCTATCCATTTAGACTAAAGTTTGAAGTTCCGGGATTATCATCTGTGAAAGCGAATACAAGCAATACTTCGGTAGACCTTACATCTTACGAAATAACTGAGATTTCTGAATCCGTGAGTAGTCTCACGCTTGAGTTCACCGATGCAACACAGGTAGACTTCGAAAATACCAGTGTGAGACTGACAGGAGTAAACGGACAAGAAATACCTATCAACCTTGAAGACGGTGACGCGTCTCTGTTGATGGTTCATTTTGTTTCTTTAACACAAAGCGGTGTTTACACACTTGCCGTTATTCCGCAAGATAAGGCAGGAAATGTTGCTCAGAGTGCTACTCAGTACCAATTTAGACTTGACACCGCACTTCCAACAGTCAGTTCAGTCTCCATTGATGGAAAACAGGGCTCAGCTGTTTACGTCCGCAATTCTATACCCAGAATAGTTGCAACAATTACTGATCCTATCGGTGTAGGTGTATCGTTCGGAGATGGTGGTTCAACTATTACGGTCACCAATTCCGAAGGTCTTTCAGTATCTGGTAAAACCACTTCTAATGGAACGAATCAGTTGACTTGGACCCCCATACCACTGCCAACAGATGGAAGTGCCGATGGACGATACAATGTTGCTGTAACACCAGTGGATAAAGTTGGACGTTCTGGCACAGTCGTCAACCAACAGTTTATTTATGATACACAGGCACCGCGAATTACTGCTGCACAGCCATTGACATTGCATGATCCTGTTTCCTATATCGGTAGCGGATTAAATCGGTTCACCCTCACCATTGAAGATGTTGGGTCTGCAGGTCTTAATTTAGCCTCTCAAGTCATAGCATTGATGGATGCTGCAGAAAAACCTGTTTCTGCAGCACGGACGTACGATGAACTCACAAACCAACTATATCTAACACTTTCCAAACCGTTCGCCAGTGATGGAAGTGTAGATGGTCCATATTCGCTAAATGTCAGTCTAAGTGACAGAGCAGGCAATACCTCGATCTCTCGATTTTCACTTATTTACGATTCTAAAGCACCACAAGTATCGTCAGTTGAGGTAAACACTGCTGGGACTCCTATGAAACTTGTGTCGAACGAAATTACCGAACTTTCTGAATCTATCAGTACTATCACTATTAAGTTTTCCGAAGCAACACTTGTTGACTTTGCAAATATGCAAGTATCATTGATTGACCCAGACGATCAAACAATTCCGCTCACTCGAGAAGATGATGGCGTCTCCCAAATGGCACTGAGTTTTGCTGACTTAACACAGATCGGTCAGTATACTTTATCCGTGACTCCACAAGACATAGCGGGGAATGCTGTACAAAATCCATTGCAATTCTCGTTTACCCTTGAGTTCATTTTGCCAGGTGTTGAGTCTATCAGAATCGGTGATACTATTACATTAGGTAGTGGGGACATTGCTTATGTCAATGCAAACAATCTGTACATTGCTGCAACCTTACTTGACCGGTCAGGGGCGGGGTTATCTTTTGACAGTAACGCCGGATCGGACATCATAGTGGCAACCCTTGATGATGACGTCGTGCCAGGAGCCACCTCCACGAATGGAACTGACCTACTTGTTTGGGAACCAGCAACACTTTCCACTGATGGAAGTTCCGACGGTAGATACGCCGTATATGTCTATCCTGTTGATAAAAAAGGACGTCAAGGCAATACCGCCTATCGTGAGTTCGTTCTTGATACGCAAGAACCGGAAATAACGGACGCTGCACCGATCAACTTAAGTCAACCGGTATCTTATATCAGCGAGAGTTTGACGCAATTCCGATTCACACTTCAGGACGTTGGACCTGCAGACTTTATACTTGATGATCAGAAAGTTAGTTTGCGCAATCAAAATGGGACCCTCATTCCTACAAAAATAACAACTGATTCTAACAATCAACTCTTTCTCACGCTTGATGAGCCGTTGCCGCTTGATGGTAGTAGAGATGGAGAGTACACCGTCGTAATTGCGTTTTCTGATAAAGCGGGGAATGTTCTTTCTGTCGAACATCCCATAATATACGACACACAAGCGCCAACCCTTGTCAGCACAGTGCCAGCTCACGGCGCACAGCTTACCGAGGACATAACGCAGATACAGGTAAATCTGAATGACGAAGGGGAAAGTGGTATAGATTGGGATGTAACAACAGTAACATTGATTGATCCCAATGGCGTAGAAATCTCTGGCGAACTTACCAGTAATGGCAAAACGCAGTTGATACTTAACACAAATCAACTTGTGGCAGATGGACAGTACATTATTCGTGTCCAAGCTATAGACAGAGCAGGGAACGGAAGTAGATCCGTCCTTGAGCATAGTTTCCTACTGTCCAGGCTTTTACCGGCAGTCATATCTACATCACCAAGCACTGCTCCAATAGATGAAGCGTTTACAAATGAAAAAGTTGATGAAATTGAAGTGATGCTTGAGACTGCAGATGAAAGCCACCTATCAACGGTCCGCTTGTTGAACGCTGCGGAGCAAGTGGTCGCGGGACAACAGCATCGTGAGACCAACAAGTTGATCTATAGATTGGTCCGTCCGCTTGCAACAGATGGATCTGAAGACGGTGTTTATACGATTGAGTTCACGCCAATTAGTTCATCGGGTCGGGAAGGTGAGGTCCAAAAGTTGACTTTTATGTATGATACGGAAACCCCAGAAGTTAATCCAGATGCGATCCACCTCATTGTGGCTGAACCTGAGGTTAATAACTCGTTGACAGAAATTCGTGTGGGCATCACAGATAACCAAGCTGGAGTTGACTGGGAAAACCTTGATGAAGATTGGTTGACCTTTGAACGACTTTCACCGAATGCAGATGAAATCGCTGGTCGTCTATCTTATGAAACTGGGGAACAGGAGACCCTTATTTTCCGACTTACTGTTCCGCTTGCAGACGACGGTTCTGCCGATGGGGAATACAAAATTACCGTTAACCCTAAAGACCAAGCGGGGAATGAAGAAGAATCCTACGAAAAGGTGTTTACCTACGATACAAGTCCACCAGTGATTGATCCTAACTCTTTGCTTATTAATGACGCGCCGCTGCTTACAGACATTAATGCCGAAGATTATCCAAGCGCAGTTTCCACAACCGGTGGTGTTGTTATTCAAGCAAGTGTCTCTGACACAGGTTTAGGAGTGGATCTATCGCAGTCAGAAGTCGTTGTCAGAAATCCTAACGGTCAAGAACTTTCTGGCACCACCCAGCAAAATGGTGTGGATACCATTGTCTTCAAATCAGACGGATTGAATGTTGAAGGCCCACATCAAGTTACGATTACCGGCATTGGGAATGACTCTGAACTACTCGGATTTGCACCTAAAGGTTCAGTCACAACTGAATTCCTTTATGAAACCACATCTCCGACTGCTATTGTGACCAACGATGGTGGAAAGACTGAGTTTACCGATGAAGCAGTGCCTTTAGAAGGAACGGCTGCTGACCCACAAGGTTCACGACCGCGTCCCCAAGGTGAAGGTGAGATACCTATACCAGCATCGGGTGTATGGCTTGTGGAAATCATTGGAACAGGTCCTGATGGACAACCTATTGAACCCGTCCCGGCTGAGGATGAAAGCAATGCGCAAGAACGACCCTGGAGTCGATGGTCGGCAGACTTTTTACCCGCACGATCGGGTGAATACGACTTAGATATCCGAGTCACAGACAAAGCAGGTAACTACTCTGTTTACGATGTCGGTGAGGTTACGATGTCGGTTTCTTTCTCCTTCCGTGGAAAAACCTTCGGATGGCCGAATCCATTACGGCATTCCAAAGATGATGTCGCATTCTTCTCCTTCGATCTGAATGCCGCTGCGGAAGAAACAGTGGAATTGACACTCTACATCTATGATTGGAGCGGGGATATGGTTTACTCGAAAAAGTATTCCAATATTACACTGGGACAGCGGAATGACACACAGGTTAAATGGAATTTAGAAAATCAATTTGGAACCGCTGTAGCGCGCGGCCTTTACGTGTTCCGTTTAGAAGCAGTTAATGGAGCAGGAAATAGCGCCAACGCTGTAGGCAAGATACTTGTCGTTGACTAAGACTTCAAAAAACGGAAAAAACGAAAAAGGAGATAGATAATGCACAGAAGTGTAGTTGTAGCAGTTGTAATCTTAACCTTACTGCTAACCGTACCTCAAAGTTTCGCAGCTGATATCCACGATAGTGCTGGCACCGCCGGCGCAGCGTTTCTCAAGATTGAACCGGGAAGTAGACCCGTCGGCATGGGTGGCGCATTCACGGGACTCGCTAACGACATTAACACAATTTTTTGGAATCCAGCGGGTTTAACTGCCGTTCATACACGAGAACTTACCGCAATGCAACACTTTTCGTTTGTTGACATCAACAATCAATCAATTGGATATGCTCAGCGTGCGAAACAATTCGTGTGGGGTGCAAGTTTTCTCGGAAGTTTTACTGAAATTGAACGCCGCATAGGTCCGACAGAAACCCCGGATAGCACTGTAACGGTAGGTGGATTTGCTACAGGTTTATCTCTTGCGTACCCATTCGGTACAACCGCTTCCATTGGTGGCACAGCAAAGTTTATATCACAGCAATTGGATATTCAAAACGTCTACGGTATCGGTGCTGATCTTGGCGTAATCTTACGCTTGATGGACAATCATCTTGGTATCGGGCTTACCGTGCAAAATGCTGGTATCTTAGGCGGTGGGGAAAATCTGCCGATGGCACTCCGCGCTGGTCTCGCTTACAGAACGTGGAAACAACCTGAAGCAGATGCAGAAGAAGCGATGCCTCCTCGTGAATTGTGGGCATTCGTTGCAGATGCACATCTCCCGTTGATTGACGCGAATCCCAGTTTTCATATCGGTATTGAACGGTGGTTTTACGATATCGTCGCTGCGCGTGTCGGCTATCGTATCGGTCTGAACGAGAATCCGAGTGACGGATTGTCGATCGGTATAGGTGTTCGGAAAAGTGGTCTGGACTCATTAGCAAATATTGACTTCCAATTCGATTACGCTTTTGTCCCAGATGCTTATGTAGGCAATTCACATCGAATTTCTGTCATAACAAGATTTTAGAACATAGATTGCAGACCTGCAGTTTATTTCCTCGCTATTTCCCCTCAAAAAAAGTAGGCGCGGTTTGAAACCGCGCCTACCAAGAGTCAAATTTTACTATAAACCGATTTTGTTTCTATACGCTCGCTTCAAGCATACGTTCAATTGGCAAACGTGCTTTGTCAATTACTGCTGGGTCCAGCGTAACTTCATATTCGGCGAGGTCTTCACCGCTGTCAATTGCTTCTAAGATATTCACAATTTTGTCCAAGCGGACTTTCGCCATGTGTGAGCATCGGACAGAACACGCTGTCCAGAATTGAACTTTTGGAAATTCTTGTGCCAAATTGGAGGTTAATTCACATTCTGAAGCAACAAATGCCCGTTCTAAATGGTTATCTTCTACACGTGCTGCTATATCCTTCATTATTTGGCTGGTGCTACCGTAGAAATCGGCTTCCTTTAGGACATTTGGTCGACATTCCCAATGTGCATATAATTTACGTTTCGGATGCCCTTTCGGAATTTCAAAAGATTCACGTATCGCAAGTAGATCGGAGAGTGTAAATTTTTCGTGTACTTCACAAACCGCACCGCGTGCTGTATTATCTTTACCGGGATAGACAACATTTTTTTCTTCCTTCAACTCTTCCTCTAAATTCTGTGCGAAGAAGATATCAGGGACGAAAATTAGCGTATCTCCGGGCATGGATTTAGCGATGTGTGCAGCGTTCGCAGACGTACAACAGATATCGGATTCCGCTTTAGCATCAGCGTAACTATTAACATAAATCATAACGGGGGCACCAGGGTAAAGTTCTTTCAATTTCCGAACATCTTCAGCACCGAAGTTATCGGCAAGTGAACACCCTGCTGTTTTGTCTGCTACTAATACTGTTTTGTTTGGACTCAGGATTTTAGCCGTTTCTGCCATGAACGGCACACCGTTAAAAATGAGATACTGTGCCTCCGTTTTCGCAGCGAACATACTCAGTCCTAGTGAGTCACCCTGTTCATCTTTATCGGACAGTCCGAAAACCAACGGTTCCATGTAGTTATGACCTAACATCACAACATTATGCTTTCGCTTCAACGTTCTTATCTTATGTACGGTTTTGGCATGTACCTCTATATCAAGAGATGTTAAACTCGGGTGGTGTCGATTATATAACTCGTTTTTAACTTCTTCAAACGTCAGTTCCTTACTACCATTCAGCGCGTTTTCTACTGGGGGAGTTTTTCCCGTAGGATGCATGCTAATCACGCTCCAAGTTATTCGCTAATAAATGTTGATGGATATTTTAACCTAATACCACTGTACGCATCCGAAAGTTTGTAAACATCAATCATGTTCTTTGATTAATGGGTGAATGCTTACAGTTTCCATTTCTTAGCGGGTCTTCTTTATTCTTATTAGGATACTCACAAAATCTCTTTTTGTCAAGTTTAACACACAAAAACGCTAAATTTTTGCCAAATTTTTAGTATGAATATAAAAAAAACGCTTTGTCTTATTCTTATTACGCTTTTAATCTGGAATTTGAGTTTACCTGCGGAGGGTCTTTCGGTTAAACTTAGAGGAAAACTTGCCCTTGCCGGAATTCTTTCGGGTTTCGTATATTTAACGTACACGCTTGTTAAGCATGATAGGCAGGCTGCAGAAAATTTGCAGTTCCAACTCGGCCCTCCCGAACGTATCATTCAATTTGAACGCGGATTTGACCAATGGAACATTCATTACTACCGTGAACATTCCTATTTTTTTCTAAACAATCGCTTCATAAGGAAAAAGACTCATAAAGCCTTTTTCCTCAATCAAGTATCTCCAAACTTAGAGTCCATAGGACAAGGTCTTTCACTTCATAGAACAAGACTATCGGATGATCCATTTTCTTTTAGTTATACGCCTTTTTCAGTGAACCCCAGGTGGTTGTCACTTTCCCTTTTGCATCAACAGCAAGTCCTTCAACCTGTATCTCTCTATCCTCGTCTGTTGGAAGTCGGAGGTTTGCCTGTCCTGCTGCAGCGGCGCCCGTGTTTGAGGTAACAAAAACTGCATCTAATTTTGTAGCATCTTCACGGACTGCTATGCGCAAAATCGTTTCACCGGCTTTATCAAACTTCCATTCTCTATCAAAGGTTCCACCATCTAACCAATGATTGATGCGATCCCAGTGCCATATATTTTTTGTGCCGATACTCCATCGGTACTGGGTATTTTTTGTTACTTGCGCGTTTTCGTTTGGATCAGCGGGTTGCCACGTCACCCAGAACGAATCGCTGTTACCATCCCACGCGAAAGTATGGGCCCATAGTGCATACTTCCCGCTTTCAGGAATGTTGATAATGAATTCTACCCAACCTTGGTCCCCGCCGCCCGTCAAGGGAGCACCTTCCATCCAGACGTATTTCCCATCAGATGCCAGTTCGTCATCTGCAATAACCATTGGTGCCTGGAGTACATTTGCTAATTCTGCTTCAAGTGCAATTTCAACTTCAGCGTCAAGCCCCAAAGATGTTAGTAAAAATACTGTAACTATAAATGTTGAAAAAAGAATACCGTATTTCATCAAAAACTCCTTTCTGTTTATAGTGAAACCCATAATTATTTGGACATTTTGTTCTTATGCGGATTTCAAACACACCATAAATGTCCGAGGCGCAATGAATTGCGCGACTACAAGCGCCGCTAACCTTAATAAAATGTCCAGTTATTTTTAGAGTTCACTATAATATATGTAGGGAAAAGATGTTGAGATAATCGGTTTGATTATCTCAACCTAAACATAGGTGAGGTTTTTCCCTTAAACTGTGTTTTGCAAAGCCCTATCTTTGCGCTTTAATTTTACCCCATGTTGTTGTTAGTTTATCTCGTGGTTCAACGGGAGTTACGTTATCTTCTGGACCAGGAAAACGCGGATTGACATCCGCCTCATCTGCCGAGAGATTGTCGGTGATAAAGATAACATCTAATTTTGCTCCATCCTCTCGAACAGCAATACGTAGGGTTGTTTCTCCTGCTGGTAGTTCCCATTCGCGATCAAAGGTGCCACCATCTAACCAATGATTGATACGATCCCAGTGCCATGCATTTTTTGTGCCGATACTCCATCGGTACTCGGTATTTTTTGTTTCCTGCGCATTTTCGTCAGGATCAGCGGGTTGCCACGTTACCCAAAACGAGTCGCTGTTGCCATCCCACACAAAAACATGAGCCCACAACGCATAGGTGCCTGCTTCTGGTATATCGATTATGTATTCTGCCCAACCTTGATCACCACCACCAGTTAAAGGTTCACCTTCCATCCAAATATACAGTTCGTCTGATGCATCTGCATCTTCGGCAATTACCATTGGGGTTTCAATAGTGTCAGCCATTTCTGCTTCAATGGCACGGTCATAACTATAACTGATGCCGTTTACGAGTAGGAAACCCGCTAAAAATAATATACTCAAAACTAATATTTTGTAAAACATCAAAACATCTCCTTTTTGTTGTTAAATTAAACGCAGATATTGCGCATTTTATTTCCCGTCACCTATATTTGACGGAACCTATGGAGTCTTAAGGTTACCCCATTGCTGATATTGTAGAAGTAACGGTTCTATCGGTAGTATAGTGGAACTAAGTTTCCATTTTGGCTGTGTTGCCCAAGCACCGTTGTCAATCAGTTCGCGACGGCCGCTGCCGTCTGCATTCATTAGATGAATTACCCATCTCCCATCTTCCTCATACTGAAAAGCGATTAAACTACCATCTGGTGACCACGCTGGAACCGCTTCATCTGTTGGTGTATCAGTAAGAGGTTTTTTGTTCCCACCGTCTGCAGCGTCCATTAGGTAAAGGTCAAAGTCTGCTTGATCAACGTTTTGTCGCATAGAAGAATATACAATACGTTTTCCATCTGGAGACCACTCTGGATAGGTGTCCATCAATGGCTGATGTGTTAATCGTTGTTCCTCACGGGTGTTAACATTGATAGTATAGATGTCCCAGTTTAACTGACGTTTTGAATGGAAAACTAAACTTTTTCCATCTGGAGACCAAGTCGGCACTTCATCCTCAAAAACGTTTGCAGTCAGATTTTCCACCACACCACTCTCTAACGCTAAAAGATAGATATTGAAATGACCTGTGCGATTTGAGCTAAAAGCCAAACGTTCGCCATCCGGTGCCCATGAAGGTGCTTTATCTGTTGCTGGGTGGTATGTCAACCTTCTCTGATGCGTACCATCAGCGCGCATCACATATATTTCGTGGTTGGCATCGCGCCGTGAGAAAAAAGCAATTTCTGTGCCATCTGGTGACCATGTTGGATAGTAATCCGCTCCAGGATTGAGCGTAAGATTCACAGGCAACTTTCCAACGGAATCTGTTAGATAGATCTCCCAGTCTCCGTTGATATCCGAAGCAAATGCAATCGGCACAGAATGTGGTTGGCTGAATGCGCTATCTATTCTAAATAAGAGTGCCAACATCAGAAAAAATACACTTGCTATACTAATTGAATTCGCATTTTTTGTCAATACTTTATTTTGCATTTGTATGTCAAAATTTACCATCGCGCACCTCAAAATGGGTCGGTTTTTGCAGTATTGCCCCACCTATCCGAACCCATTCTGCCACCCACTCAATCATTTGACCTAAAGACACACACGGATACCCAAATAACTGATGACATAGCGAAGCATTGCTCAGCAATGCTGTTTCTGCTTCCTCGCCCTCAAAATGGACAGGTTTATTGAAAATTCCACCGAAACACATCGCTAAATATCGAATAGAAACAGTTTCCGGCCCCGTCACGTTTAAGATCAAAGGTGGACTTTGACAGTGTGTAAAAGAATGCAATGCTATAGCGTTTGCATCCCTTTGCCATATTACATTCACATTTCCCATCTCAAGAGATATAGGTTCTCCGGTGTAAACTTTTTCTGCTATATCAAGTAATATTCCATATCGGAGTTCAATTGCATAATTCAATCGGAGAATCACCATCGGTGTTCCGAATTGTGAGGAGAAATAACAACATACCCGCTCTCTGCCAAGACATGATTGGGCATATTCACCTATTGGCGCAACGGTGGAACTTTCTGTCGCACCGCCATGTGAAATAGGTGTCAACGGATAGACATTGCCTGTTGAAAAAACAACCAATCGAGAATCTCGAAACTTTTCTGCAATCCGTCCTGGCATGTAGGTGTTCAATGCCCAAGTTAAATCCTCGTTCCCGGTTGAACCGAACTTCCTGCCTGCCATAAAAATCACATTTTGAATTTCCGGTAGGTTTTGCAGGTTGTTTTCCGAAAGTAGGTCCGCGATAATTGTTTCAATACCGACTTTATGCAGGGATTCCTGTATACCAGCGGTTGAAAAACGGGATACACCGATAACCTTTTTAACGACGCCCGCACAATCAATAGCACGTTTTGCCAGTTTCGCAAGCGACGGTCCCATTTTCCCACCAACACCGAGAATAAGGATATCCCCTTCTAAAGAAGCGATTGCCGATATCACATCAGTTGTTGGTTCCGATAAATATAATTCTAACTGCGATTCTGTTTTTATCAAAGCGATACAAAAAGTAAAGGGTTAAAAATAATACCAATTCAAAAATACAATGTCCCATTTAACATATTGTAATTTAATGGAATATCAACAGAAGAAAGAATGTCCGAGGCGACAAGTCATGGCGAATACCACACGGGGAGTGCCTAAAGACGAATGCGCCAAATCAACGGTCCGAATGCCTTTTGGCATTCCCCGTCCGGCATTCGCCATGATTCATACCGTTGATTTGGCGTATTCGCCCAAGTGCGCTTGGCGTTGATTTGGCAATGAATTGCGC
>JAGWBU010000096.1 GCA_021295735.1 Candidatus Poribacteria bacterium
GACGGTCAACTCTCTGAGAAAACCGCAGTCGCAAGGAAGCACAAGCCCCTACCTTTAGGTAGTGGGTACCTATGACTAACAGAATGACGACTTTATCACTGTTGGTAACAGCTATCAGAATAATCCTTGGATCAATTCTCTTTTTTGCGGGTATCGCTAAACTTACTAATTTCAGTGCTTTTGTGACAACCGTAGCTGGTTATCAGGTGTTACCGACAGCACTGGTAAAATCAATAAGTTATCTGTTGGTTTCGGCAGAGGTAGCGCTGGGAATTGCGTTAAGCATCGGCTATTTTTCGCGTGGTGCAGGTATACTTGCCTCGCTCCTTTTTTTGATTTTTTCGGTTGCGTTGGCAAATGTGTTGTGGAAAGAACTGCCTGTAACGGATTGCGGTTGTGACAACTTTCTTTTTACTTTTCTTGATTTCTTGGGACTTTCAGTTTCAACAACGCCTAATTGGACGATAGTTTTCGCAGATGCTATATTAGGGGTAGCAAGTTTCGGAATTGCTTGTTCACCTGAACGAGGGTATAGTCTGGAATCGTTTATCCAGCAAACCCAGCGTTATGAAACTTAATGCTTTAATGTAGACGCCTTCACGAATCGCTACAAATTGCATCGGCACGTAGCATATCATAATACGGTAAACACTCTGATAAAACACCTTCCAACGCTTCAGGAAACGGCTCACGTTTCGGTTGATATGACACAAAACCTGCACTCTGATGCACATTATGATACCAATGCGGTGCCCAAATACCATCCGAAGGATGTCCACCACGCGGCCATGACAACATGGATTCCTCAAACGGAAGACCTAACCGATCACACAATATTGACAGTACATCTCTCGGTGCAAGCAACAATTCCCGCGCATCCAAAATGGGGGGCGATTGTCCCATCTCTCTTAATTCTGACAACAATTCGGCTTGCATCTTTAAACCAGTATCTTTCAGTGTCGGAATTCCGATAACTTTCGTTAAAGACAGAAGCATTTCCTTTGGATCACGGATTAGCAATATATTTACCGTTTTCCGCATGAAAGATGCATTAATGTCAACGAGATGATGTGCCATCTGTTTCATAAAGAGGACTGACTTTGTACAAGGTCCAAGAATAACATCACGAATGACAGCAGCACCATCAGTTTGCATGGATGTCATAACGTCCTCTCGGCCAGGGTGCGTTGCCCCTGTGACATGAAGATAGTGTGCATATAATGGCTCATCAATGATTTCGGTATCGCTTCGTTGTCCGAAAGCATACATTAATGCTGTTGAGATGTTTCGTGGTCCCGACCAAAGACAAATTCGTTGGGTTTGCATATTAATTCCTAATCTATTTATAAGTGAGTTCAGTGTCCGAGATATGCAGTTCTTAATGCTTGAATCCTATTCTCATAACCGCACCAGTTTCCATAAATTGTTATAACGAACTCATGTGATTTATAATATATCGTTTTATATTTAGAAGTCAAGTGTTTGGGAAGATTTGGATGTGTAAGTTTTGTTTTTGGGCATTAACCATGTCATCTTTCTTGTAGGAAGGGTTTGAACTCTGATAAATCGGGCGGACAAAGCCCTTCTACAAGAGTTGAGAAATATTCGTGCCAAAAACTTTACACACTCTTACTCATTAAATTATTGATTCAATTTTCGTTATATGATATAGTTTAAAAACACTATACTTTAAAACATTCCATATTTCTTACATTTCATTATTCCATAAATATCCTCTTATGTGCCAATTTCCTTTTTATTTTTACTATAGGAAGATTTTATAATTTTCTGAAACGTAACAAGAAAAAGTTTCGTTCTTATACTTAATAAAACGAAATAGGTTTGATTAATCCTTTGGCTAAAGGAGGACAGAGGAGGGCTTATCTAATGGCGCGCCAAGCGAAAAATGACCTATCGGCTACTGAAGACATTTATTTAGCTACGCAAGCTAAACAAGGTGACGAGGCTGCATTTAGTCAGTTATTTGAGAAGCACTATAATTGGGTCTATAGCAAGGCTTATAGAATGCTCGGGGACCATCAGGATACTGAAGAAGTTAGTTTAGATGTTTTTACTAAAGTCTGGCAGAAACTCGACAAAGATAAATGGGACCCCGAAAAGGGTAGTTTCCAAGCATGGTTGAATATAGTTGCCCGTAATACTATTATTGATGCGATTCGAAGAAGAGATCGGATACGTGAGTCCCTCCTCACCCTTGAAGAGCAGGATGATCTGCCGCTAAATGAATACGAGGATAGACGACCTGGACCTGACAAACATATAATAGCGCAAGAGGCACAAGAAATATTGGAAAGTGCTCTTGAGCAGGTCACAAAACCGAACCACCGCATCGCGTGGATATTAAGACACCTTGAAGGGTGTAGTGTCGCCGAAATTTCCCGTATTCTTAATCGGAAAGATGGCACTGTTAAAATCTGGATTTTCCGTTGTACACAAGAGTTAAGACAAATTCTGATTAATAAAGGTATTCGTTGGATTCAATAATTTAATTTATATTTACTAACATGGAGGATTACTAATGCAGTTTTTTAGAAAAACTCCAAAGTCCGCTCGGTATACAGATACCGATGTTAAAGAAGCAGAAATTTTAGAAGCTTATACGTGTTGGCTGAAAAACGAAAAACTTAGCCGCAAACAGAAGTGTCTTCTAAAAAATATTCAGGAATCAGGCCATTTTCATAAAGCAAAAGACCTGATAGATTTCGCACATTATCGTTTTCAGGAAACAGAAAGCGTTACACCTCGCCCAGGCTCTAAGGAACGGGTCGCTGAAAAACTTATGAAAGCGATCAGAGGAGAATCGCAGGAGACTACTCAAGAAGTGCCTGTTACGCTCAGTCCACAGGCCGCTTATAGTCCACAAGCAATGGGGAACGTAGATACCGATGTTTTCCCAGTGTCGCAAACGCCTCCGACTGAAGAAGAATTGGAACGCTGGCAGAATTCTGAAGATGCAAAAGAAACTGATTCCCGAACACTGGCTCATCTGAATCTCTCTTTTGAGATGCAAGATGATGAAGTCTCTATCACAGATATGGGAAGTTCAACACCCACGTATGTTGAAGGAATTCGCGTTAAAGATTCTGCTCCTATTCAGGAAGGTGCGGAGTTTAAATGTGGAGATATTACTTTCCAGGTCGTTGATATTGAGAAGTCTTAAGTTATTAGGAGAACAGGGAGTAATCACCACATTTAAAACGCGGTTTCATTTTATTTAGATACTTGTGCGTCTACTCCCTTCGTTCTCACCTAACCGAGAAAACTGAAATCCGTGCGTGATAAGTCTTCTCTCGCCTTATCCTATTTTCAGCAGGCGGCAACTTGTTATCAACAAACCCGTTACGTTGAATCAATTCAACACTATTTATCGGGTTTAAGATATGACCAGAGCCGTTACCACATTTATGCTGACCTTGCTAAAGCCTACGAAATGGTTGGAAAATGGGAACAGGCATTGACGTATTTAGACATTGCTCTCCAGTTGTGTCCTGATTCACCAACAGTTCTCAGGCGCAAAGCGCGCATCAATGAGGAAAAAGAGTACTACCAAACCCTAATTAGCGAGAGCAAATTAGTGGATGATCTCCCCTCAGATTTTACACCAACACTCGAATCAAAAAAATCGCCACATCCCCAGAATACTATAGAACACCAGTTTTTCAAACTGACTGTTCAACCCGCTGTTGCGCCAAAAACAGTCTGGTATATCTATCAACTCGTTGAAAAAACGTATAACAAAGTCGGTATCCAACTCAATTGCTATCCATCCCACCAGATATCCATCTCAATCGTAAATACGCACGACGGCTTGATGAAGACGCACGTTCCAAAATGGGCCAGTGGGTGCTACGATGGACATATCCATCTGAATTATTGTGCTGACGGAGAACCAGAACTTGGTGTTCTATATGCGCTTATTCGGCATGAGTGGACACATCTGTTAGTTGATCTGCTAACACATGGGAATTGTCCACTTTGGCTTAACGAGGGACTTGCACAAACGATTGCACGTCCGTTACTATCCTTTGAGAAACTTGCGCTGCAGCAGGCAGACAAAAACGGCACTTTACCAACATTGTCGGAACTCAACCAGCCATTTACTGAACTCTCCGCCTCAGAACGGAAAATTGCCTATCTCCAATCTGCAGCGATTGTCGCTACGTTAATTGATGAGAATGGATTCTCTTCTATGCGCCAACTTCTCTGTCTTTTAGGAAACAGGACTCCGATTGAAACAGCGATGCAGCAAACTTATAAAAAGAGTTTATTACCCGATTAACCAAATAAAAAAGTCGCCCCGAGTCCTTTGTTCCTCGTTTGAAACTTGCATAAAGCATTCATAATAGATGACATGCTTACTTGATGCTTCCCTCACTATGACCAAATTAGATATTGTCATCCTTATCATCGTTGGAATAGCCGGATTTAGTTGCTACAAGGCAGGTTTTACTCGTAGCGTATGGGGGATTTTTGCCATCGGTGCCGGACTCATCGTTGCGAGTCAATTGTGGCAGTACCTCGCTTTGCCCATCCAAAAAATTGTTTCGAATGAAGAAGTCACAAAATGGATCAGTATAATTGTCCTGATAATTATTACATCTATCGTAACCGACGCAGTATTTGAACGAATCCATCGAATTTTTGAGAAAGGAATTTTAGGATGGTTGAACAGTCTGCTCGGTTTAGCGATAGGCATTGCTTCAAGCATACTTATTATTTCGCTTCTACTTCATTTTCTTAATCCGTATTTAAGCGATTTCTTCAAAGACGAAATTGATAACTCGCTTTTCGCTTCCCGCTTGATGGAACTTGGTGACGAAGTTTGGGCATTTGGAAAAGAAAATGTTAAAAAACATCTTGAATCAGAATGATACTTTAGGGTAGGCTGCTACAATCACTAAATCAACGCCGAATGCGCGTATGGCATTTGACACCGACCAATGTTCGTATAACCTCGTAGAACTACCAGCCTGCCTGTTTCAAGAATTCCAATGCCATCAAGGTATGTCCTTCCGCATTCGGATGGACGCCATCTTGTGTTGTCCATAACGCACCGGGTCTCGCGGCAACTGCATTATCAAACGCATCATTCGTCAAAATTAACCGCGCATCAAACTCATCAGCAAGTTTATGGATACTTGCGTTGTAAGCATCTACCGCTAATGGGCGCGGATTTTCAACATCTTCTTCAATATAGAAAATTTCAAACAAGAAAAGCGGCGCATCCAACTCATTTTTCACACGCGTGAGAATTCGCCTATAGCAGGCTTCCCACTTTGGCAGATAGTCTTCATTTGAAATACCTTCTCCAAGCTGCCGACTTGCATTGTTGATACCAATTTTAACTGAGAGCCAATCCGGTTTTTCAGCAATAACATCGGTATCCCAACGGTTTTCTAAACCTTCAACAATATCCCCACCAATCCCTTTGTTGACGTAAGCGATATCGCGTTCAGGGTACTTGGCAGTAATCAGTTCGGTTATTTTGCGGACATACCCATGACCTAAAGGCGCGTGATCACCTCTCCTGCCACAATCCGTGATACTATCTCCAATAAAAAGCACCTTATCTCCAGATTCAAATAATAAATTACTCACAAACTATCTCCTTATGTGATATACTAATAATGGACATATTGAATTTTACTTACATAGTTGCTTAAGATTTGACGTTCCAATTAACTTACCACATTTTCAATAGAATGCCAACATGAAAAACATCGGAGTTCTCCATGTCATTACGGATACAACACTTCAATCTCGTTTTACACATCCGCAATTGGCTGAACTTGCAATTCAGGGCGGTGCAGATACCGTCCAATTCCGACACAAGAACGGAACGACACGTGAATTAATCGCAATTGCAGAGCAAATGCAGGCAATATGCACGCGACATGGAGTGCCGTTAATTGTAAACGATAGAGCAGATATTGCGCTGGCTGTTGGCGCAGCGGGAACACATTTTGGGCAAGATGATATGCCTGTTGCCATCGGGAGAAGTATCCTCTCCACAGAAACCATTATAGGTGCATCAGCACGAACCGAAGAAAAGATACTTGAGGCTATTTCAGAAGGCGCAGACTATATTGGGTTTGGCCCCATTTATCAGACACCCTCAAAATCGGACGCAGAAACACCTAAGGGGTTGAAACGTTTACGTAGAATGTCCGAAGTCGCGCAATGTCCTGTAATTGCTATAGGCGGAATTACGTGGCAAACTGCGGCGGAGGTCATAAAAGCAGGCGCACACGGAATCGCTGTCATTTCTGCTGTGTGTGCACAGCGAGACCCGCTCGCAGCAACGCAAAGTCTTATACAAGAGATCCAGCAAGCAAAAGCAGGCATAAAATAGAACTTTGGAGAGTAGAAATATATGACCGAACGTTCTCAAATTGATGAATATGACCACTCAAAAAATAAATTATTGTCTAAGGAATTCAGGGAAGTAGATCAGGTTTACGAACCGGATTTTGATAAGATTGATGAAGACTTCGTGCAGAAATTATGGAATGGGCAACGTTTTTTCAATGCCAATCTGATGTCAATTGACAGTAGAGAAATTCGTGTGCTGAAACCTGGTGTCTGGAACCGTGAAGAAGGTCCTGATTTTATGCACGCGGAGATTGAAATTAATGGTAAGCTGCACGTCGGTGATGTCGAAATTCATGTCAAATCTTCGGAATGGTACGCGCATAAACATCATCTGAACTCAAGATATAACCGTGTTGTTCTCCATGTGGTTTTCTTTAATGATGACTTTAACCTCCGCACACGACTGCAGAACGGCAAACGAATTCCGACATTGGAACTCCTCAAATGGATTGATGCGCCCATCGGAGACCTATTTGATGAAACGGCACAAACAGAAACAGATGCATCTAATTTCTGTCGAGTAACAGGAAACCGCTTAAACATAGATAACCTCAAAAGTACATTTGAGGCGTTAGGGACTGAACGTTTTTTAGAAAAAGCTGATGCTGTGCGACTATTAAGAACACGTCTCAATTTTGAGCAAATCCTCTATGAAGGCATTATGGAAGCGTTAGGATACTCGCAAAACAGCAAACCCTTGCGTGAACTGGCACAACGCGTGCCTTTTTCCGATTTTGATCAGAAGTCCGAGCATGAAATTCAAGCCATCCTTTTTGGTGTTGCTGGTCTATTGCCATCACAATCAGAGAAACCACTGTCTGAAAAGGAAACAGATGATCCGTTAATTGTGGCATTAGAGACACTATGGAAAACTTCGGAACATGCTAAGCGTTCAGACCACATGAATGCATCACATTGGCAGTTTGGTAAAATCCGTCCTTTTAACTATCCAACCCGACGTATTGCTGCAATGAGTCAGTTGATTTATCATTGCCGAGGAAGTTTGATGATGTGCTTCCTGCCTACATGTGAAAGAGCAGCAATCGTGGACACACCAAAACTGTTGGGTACTATCCGAAAGGAACTACTTGAACTTTTAATGCTGGAACCTATCGGTTATTGGGAAACACATTCCAATTTTGGAAAAGGCGGAACTCAAAAAGCTAAACTGATCGGAGAATCAAGAGCGTTAGACATCATGGTCAACAAAATCCTTCCTGTAGCGTATATTTGGGCAGTTGAATCAGAAAGCAAGAAATTACAGGACGCTATTCTGAGACTTTACAGTGATTATACTAAATTGCAGGAAAACAGTATTATTCGTCAGGTTGGGAAACAAGTTTTTACAGAAGCGCAACCGATGCGTCTGATAAAACCTACGGCTAAAATTCAGCAGGGCATGATGCGGCTTTACAAGAACTTCTGTGCCGATCAACTTTGTGATTTATGTCCCATTTTAGAGCATAATGCTGTTTTATTAGAGGAAAGTTAAAATGGGTTCAAATGCTTCTCCGTTAACTGACGAATCCTATTGGACAACGCTTTGGGACGGACAGCAACATAAAATTCGCCACCTACGATGGGCTTATGTGGCGAACCGCCACCTCGCAAGGTTGTTCCATCGGTCACTGTCCAGTTTCACACAGCCAACGCTAATTGAATTGGGATGTGCTGATTCCTTGTGGTTGCCATATCTCGCAAAAAAATATGATAGTGAGTGTTACGGAATTGACTTTTCGGAACTGGGATGTCAGCTTGCACAACGCAACCTCGCCCTTGCAGGCGTAAAAGGCACGATTCTATGTGAAGATTTTTTTACTTATGCCAAAACACATATAGCCGATTTTGATTTTGTCTATTCAATGGGGCTGATTGAACATTTCACCTCCCCACAAGCGGTTTTGGAAGAGATGTATAGCCTTCTTAAACCGGGAGGAACAATGTTAACAATAACCCCAAACCTACGTGGTATGTATACACCCATAGCTCGCATCGCGAGTCCAAAACTTCTTGCCACACACAGAGAGATTCCACCTATAACACTCGCAGAGTTGTTGCGCAATGTCGGATTTCAAGTTACAGAATTTGGATACACAGGCGGCCCTTTAAAGTTAAGTGTTGTTGATTATTCACCGTGGCGCGCAGTTATTGGCAAATGGGGACACGAAGTATTATGCAAGTTTGTCAATCTTACAGATATTGTAGTCGGCAATTTTCTGGCGGCAATCCGCGTTCCAAATCAGCAGTTAACGTCACCGTATGTATATGCGATATGTGCAAAACCGAAATAAGCGCGTTCAAATCTCTTGTTTTTCACATTTTGCCAGAGAAACTACCATAAAATTCTGCAAACTGATATAATACATGCTTAAAAGTAGTAGGTTCGTAGGTTGGGAAAAGCATAAGTGAAACCTAACTTTGTCAGTATGTTATTGAGTTTCACGTTGTTCTACCCAACCTACAGTAGGTTTACACTGAAAACTGACATAAGAGACGCAATGAGTTACACGACTCTAAATGAAGGCGTAAAAAGTGCGTCACTGTCTGTGTTGCTCTGCCAAACGATTATGCACATCTTAATTTAAAACAAAGGAGAAATTCCATGAAAACATTATGTGTTATAGTAATTACATTGCTCTGTTTTTCTGTCGCAATGGCAAAAGAGACTTTCTTTTCAGCCCTTGAAAGTAAAGAAGAGGTTGAAAAAGAGGGAGGTACTGTTAATGGAGGCAATTTTGTCCCCGGCAAATTTGGCAACGGTTTTGTCAGTGAAGAACAGGGGGATGTCATCCACTTTCCGGTAGAAGATAGGTTTGTTAACCTTGATGAAGGAACAGTTGAGTTATGGGTAACAATGGGGTTTGATGCTTCAACGGTTACAGGTGAACTTTTTCTGTTCATGACTTATAAGCGTGGAACTGATGCGGTTTTCCTGCAATTTGACAATGGTGGAAAAGCTCGCATGCGTATCAAAAGCGCGGGGAGTTGGTTCAACGCGGACAGTGGCGCACTTAACTGGAAAAAAGGAGAACATCACCACATGGCAGGAACGTGGGGACCGGGTGGTTTGAAACTCTATCTGGATGGCAAACTGGAAGCGGAAGATGCTTCTACTAAAGGCCCTGTTGTTTTCGCAGAAACCTTTGAAATTAACAATGCTTCTCCACCCTCTCCTAATTTTCCAACGAATTGTGTTGTTGATGGGCTTCGGATATCTGACCATCAGAAGGAGGCGGGTGAATTAGTACTTGATGATCCCGCACCGGTTCAACCCCTTGGGAAATTGACGATAACTTGGGGACAACTGAAAACCGTAAGATAACTGACAGGGTGGACTATAGTCCACCCTATTCACTTTTGTTGGTTGAACTACTCGGGGCTTATTTTCATACAACTGAACTGAGGACTATAAATGTATAAAACAGAAAGTCCGCTTTTTATAGCGGGGAAAGAAGGATATAATACATTTCGTATTCCGGCACTCGCTGCATCAAATAACGGAACACTATTGGCGTTCTGCGAAGGTAGGCGAAAAAGTGGTGGTGATTCCGGTGACATAGATATTGTGCTGAAACGGAGTTTTGACAACGGAGAAACATGGCAACCGATGCAAGTCGTTGTCTCTACCGGGGCAGATACAGATGGTAATCCTGCGCCAGTAGTTGACCGTGATACAGGCACCATCTGGCTACTTTTCTGCAAAAATTTCGCTGATGGCGGTGAAGGCAGAATTATCGCAGGAGAGGCGCCGCGTACTGTTTGGGTAACCTCAAGCACCGACGATGGCGAAACTTGGGTAGAACCCAAAGAGATCACTGCTGATACAAAATTAGACACGTGGACGTGGTATGCAACAGGCCCCTGTCACGGCATTCAATTGGCAAGTGGCAGATTAGTTATTCCGTGTGATCATGTGCTTGGGCAAAGCCGGAATTATGCTGAGATGGGTTATTCACATTTAATTGTTAGTGATGACCACGGTGAAACGTGGCATATCGCGGGTGAAGCACAACCCGGTACAAATGAATCCGTTATCGTAGAGACTGTAAACGGCGATCTATATTTCAACTGCCGAAACTATGTAGCACCGAAACGGCGTGCTTACGCTTGGAGTTCTGACGGTGGCGACACGTTCACCGAATTCGGTTACGACGATGATTTGATTGAACCTATTTGCCAAGCCAGCTTGGTCCGTTATACAGATGCCAATTCTCACGACAAAAACCGGGTATTGTTCTCTAATCCAGCAAGCACAGGGCGCGAGAAGTTGACGGTGCGTATCAGTTACGATGAGTGTCGCAGTTGGAACGATGGCAAAGTCCTACACGAAGGCCCCGCTGCTTACTCCGATCTCTGTATCGATTCAGACATGAATATATGTTGTCTCTATGAGCGCGGTGACAAAAGTGCTTATGAAACATTGTCGTTTGCAAAGTTTGATTTAGCGTGGTTGACAGATGGGGAGGACACACTGTGACCCGAATTAAAAGCAATCTATAGATTTTAGTGTTGATTTGGCATCACGGTTCACTTTCCCATCCTATCAAGAAATCTTTAACGCAATAAGTAGTTTTGGACTTGCAAAAAGCCCTTAAGCGTTATGGAAATTTATACTTAATAGGGTATGAGAATTCG
>JAGWBU010000097.1 GCA_021295735.1 Candidatus Poribacteria bacterium
AGTCTAAGATTATCAACATATTAGGAATAGAAGTCAAAAATGTTTATTTTCCAGATCCATAACTGCGGAGTGTAGGATAAAAGGAAGTAACCGATGAAATATCAACGCGGTCCACATTACTCAGGTAAGTGTCCATTCAAGATTGTCCCAGAAGATCCGATCTCTGCTGATCAGTCAATACGTCATTGTGTTGATTGTGCGACAGAGTACAACAAGCGGTTGAAAAGTCTTAAAGAGGACTTCTATCAAGTCGCTATGTTAACGGTTCTGGAATCAATACCGAAGTATAACCCGAACCATCCGAGCGGTGCCAGTTTCACTACATTTATCAAGAAACGCGTGTGTACACGACTGTGGTGGGAACGGAAGAAAGAATTAAATTCTTTACCATTTCCACATGACGAACAACCCACGGATGATGACAACTGGACGCCAAATCCGTTAGTTGCTGGTTTGAATGCTGAAGCGTGTGCACATGAAGCATTAGAAGACGAAGTGATTCGGCAGCTTGAGGTGGAACAATTCTGTGAACATTTACCTCAATTTTTGGCAAAACTTACCGAAAAACAACGCCGTGTCCTTGAAATGAAGTATTTTGAAGAATGCAGCGGTGTTGAGATAGCCAAAGCACTCGGTATCTCAAAAGGTAGAGTGAGTCAAATTATGAAAACCGCTTTGGAAAAGGTGAAAAAGGCATACCTCCTTGCATTAGAGAAAGGTTTCAAATTTTAAAACTAACGTCCTTGACGTTGATTTAAAATACCGACACCTGTTTAGGTGCCAAAAGGAGATTACAAAATGTTTAAGTTGAAGTTCAAGACAATCGCGATTGCAGCGGTAATCGCTTCTTTATTGCTTATAGGTTTAAATTATAGTGAGGCTGCTTCTATAACGTATCTCTCTGTCTCTGCTAATACGGATTATGGATCAGACGCGGCCGTCTCCGCGTCTCTGACAGCGGATGAAGACATCAGTTATATCGACTGGTATGTCAAACAGACGTATCCCGTAGATGAGGCAGATAGTGACTATACACATGTACATACCAGTATGCATAGTAGTGGCACAACAAGTGTCTCTGTAGACCTGGGTTCGTATGAGGGTCACATAAAGATCGCCGAGTATGATATAAAGGCAGAGGTTACGTTTTCGGATGGCTCTGACTCCAGCACGACCTCGGCATCTATCTATAAACCCGTTTATGATTCAGGTTCCAAAACGAACGGTATCTACGGCTACGCAGAACTCACCGCTCACTACTATGATGGCTCGTCTATTATCATGGATGGGTATGTCTATGCTTACAACGAACTCGGTGAAAATGCGACAGGGTCCGGCAGGTTCAGACATACAGCCGAAAACAAGCCGTTGGATGAGTTAGAAAAAGACTTGCCGATCAAAAACTTTTTATCCAGCTACAGCTATAGCACCAGTCATTGGGGTGCTTTCTTCAATTTTTTCAGCGGAGAGCTCCAGGGCGATGACGAGTGGATATGTAATGCGTATCTTCGTCTCCAAGTACATAAGGGAAATACAGATGACTGGTTAGCGACAGATACAAACACGTTTACCTCGGATGACAATCCATAAACCGATTCATAAGGCAGGGGACATGTGCCCCTGCCACACCTTTTCTTTTAAGGAGAGTAGTCATGTTCCTACAAAAAGTTAGTTTGCTTTGTTTGCTGCTACTGCTTTTCGGTGTGGTGGCAGATGCGAAAATCGTTTTTAGTTCCAGACGCGACGGTGTGAAAGGTATTTACGTTATGGACGATGATGGTAGCAACCAGACGCTTCTCATTGAAGATGGAGAAAAGTGGTTCCCATACCCTGATTGCTGGTCGCCCGATGGTAAATGGATTGCATTTACGAGACGTTATAGTGATAACTTGATGCATTCAGATGGCACAAACATCCAAAAACTCATAATCCCTAAAGCGTATGTCGGTAGAATGTCATTTTCACCGGATGGCAAAGCTCTCGTTTTTAATATGAGAGTGGACATAGATGGCAAAGAGATAAAGACCGTCAACGTGCTGAATATAGAAACGGGGGAGATAAAAGAGATAGCGGATGTCAGTGCGATCTTTTGTGATTGGTCGCCTGATGGCAAGTCTATTGTGTTCTCAAAGCCGGGCGTGGTTGACGATGTAGGTGGCACGCTTTGGATAATGGGAGCCGATGGTAATAGACCACGAAAACTACTACCTCACCCTGAACGGGGACGCTTCAAAGCACCGCGCTGGTCACCCGATGGCAAACAGGTTGTCTATCTCCATGACGAATATGTGTGGGAACCACGGGACGGATTCGGCCTTGCGCTTATCTACAAGGCGCATTGGTATCTGATTTGTGATCGCAACGGAAGAAACATCAAAAAACTACGGATACCAAAGGACTGGCGACCAATACAAATTGACTGGATGGATGATGGCAAATCCGTTGTTTTCAGCGCGTATGTTGGACTCCCTTTAGACGAACTGGTACATCCCGATCAGCTCCCACCGTGCAATATCTATAAGTACCATATCCCGACAACCGAGATTACGCGCCTCACAGACCATCTGGGAAAGGATGACTCGCTGGATTGGATCAGCGATGATGTGCTTCCTGTTTCACCTAAAGGTAAGATGCAAACGCAGTGGGGAAAACTAAAAAAACTTCTCCGGAGTCGCAGTGAAGCGTTTAAGGCGTTTTTCGCAAGACCTGTAATGTTTTCTGCGGATCGCACTTCATTTTGAAGGGTATAATGCCCTTCTCAAAATTAGGTGAATAACCATGCGTCTACAAAAAGTCAGTTTACTTTGTCTGCTGCTACTGCTTTTCGGTGTGGTGGCAGATGCGAAAATCGCTTTTAGTTCAAAACGCGACGGCGTGCAAGGGGTTTACGTGATGGACGATGATGGTAGCAACCAGACGCTTCTCATTCAAGACGAAAAGCTAAGACCCACCCCACGTTGCTGGTCACCAGACGGTAAACGGATAATGTTTAGGTCACGCGCTGGTGAATACTTGATGGATCCAGATGGCACAAACATCCAAAAACTCATGCTTCCTAAAGCGTATGTCGGTAAAATGTCATTTTCCCCGGATGGCAAATCTCTCGTTTTTAATATGAGAGTGACAATAGACGGCAAAGAGAAAAAGACCGTTAACGTGCTGAATATAGAAACGGGTGAAATAAAAGAAATAGCGGATGTGAGTGCTACCTTTTGTGATTGGTCGCCTGATGGCGAGTCTATTGTGTTCTCAAAGCCGGGCGTGGTCGGCGATGTAGGTGGGACGCTTTGGATAATGGGAGCCGATGGTCATAGCCCCCGAAAACTACTGCCCCCACCTGTTCAAGGACACTTCAACGCCCCGCGCTGGTCGCCCGATGGCAAACAGATTGTCTTTCTCCATAGCGAATATGTGTGGGAGCCACGGGGCGGATTCCATCTTGCGCTTATCTACAAAGCGCATCAGTATCTGATTTGTGATCGCAACGGAAGAAACATCAAAAAACTGCGGATACCGAAAGACTGGTTCCCATCACAAATTGACTGGATGGATGATGGCAAATCTGTTGTTTTCAGCGCGTATGTCGGGATACCTTTAGACGAACTGCTGCCACGTCCCGGTCAGTACCCACCGCGCAATATCTATAAGTATCATATCCCGACAACCGAGATTACGCGGCTAACAGACCATCCGGGCAAGGATGGATCGCTGGATTGGATCAGCGATGATGTGCTTTCTGTTTCACCTAAAGGTAAGATGCAAACGCAGTGGGGTGCGATAAAAAAGTTTCTTCAGAGTCGTAGTGAAACGTTCCAGTCGTTATCACAAAACGTGTTATTTCTCCTGCAGAATTAACGTTAAATGTGCATGCAGCATTTAGTGGTTTGTCAAAAACTCAAGATTAAGTTAACACCTTTGTGTTGAAGGGTATCTCTTTCAAGACACCCTTTCACATCTAAAGAAAAACACAATGCTAAAGCATAAACCGATTCACCCAATTTTCAACAACCGCTGGAGTCCTGTGATTGAGTTCGCAACAGATAGTCTGCTTTTCATGCTTTTTGGCATAGCTGGAGTCGTGCTTTCTGTTCTTTCCGATTGTGTGGTGAAGGTTTTTCAGGGAAAGGATTCACGGTAAAGTCGTGTTGATTTTACTATACCTCTGATATTATTCAAATTCGCCTCTCACCGTCAGCGCACTTGCAACGGAAAGGTAATCCCTTCCTTCTTCAACCCTATCGTGGTTGTAGCTTAGTCCCAAATGTAAATTTGCAGTGAGATGGTCGCTAAGTTTGTAGCCTGCACGTAAAGTTGTCTCGTATCGTTCAGACCGCTCCTCCTTATTGGCACCGTAGTTTTCTCTGCGAATTGCCAAAGAAAAGGTATTTGTCAGATCAATGTCGTGCTCAAGTTGTATTCTGCCGATCAGTGGCAAGCGTATACCGCCTTCGGTTCGGTAGCGATAGTCAATACTAAAATTCGGTGTAATAATAAAAGCGTCGCTTTGAATTCCGCTTCGTAGATGATCACGTAGGGTAGTACGAATTCCTAATGAAGTCCTGGTTTCGTCGCTCCATTTTTGCATCCAACTTAGCGATGGGGTATGTGCGGTACTGTCACTGAGCGTAACTTCAAGGTTAGCATTCTTCCGTATTGTATAGCTATAACGAAGTTGGAAACTTGATGCCTGTTGTGCATTAAGCTTAACATCCGCTTCATAAGTTTCTGCGTGTGATGTATAAGTGCTACCGTAACTTTTCCGAAAACTATCGGATGTGCTGAGATTCGTTCCGAAGGATAACCATTTCCACGGATCCACAGAAGTGCGGACTGTATAGCGGTTGCTTTTTCGTGAATTGGTGCGTTCATCTGCTTCTTGATCAAGCTCCCAGATTTCTATCAGCGACTGCCCAGATTCAAGTTGACGAAAAGATTCGGTTGCGGAATAGTTTGCACTGGTGTTAATCGTAAATGTATTCAGTATTCGAAGCAGGAGACCTTCCTGCTTAGGCTGTTGCGTGGCAAGAGAACCTTGTGCTGTAGGACTGGGACGCTGCTTTTGCACCATCTCTGCTTTATCTCGGTTAATCCAATCGTTTTGATCTTCTACTAATTTCTGAATTTGGGTTTCATCAATACCGTTTTCGCGTAACTTTTCAAGATTTTGTTCAATCGGTGTCTGTTTCCCCGACTGTTCAATCGTTCCATCCTGATTCCCGTTTATGCCTCCAGTTTCTGGTTTTTCCTTATTCAACAGCCATCCGAACCATTTTTGGATGCGTAGATTCAAGCCGAGGTTGATATTTCCATTGAGTGAAGCATCTTTCTTTACATTGAACCAGTTCTCCCGGAAACCTACACGGCTTGTCACCGTTGGACGTAAGCCGAGGAGATCACGATTGAGTCGTGGGGTGAGTGAAAGCCGATGTTCTCGTTCGGCAATAGAAAAATCTGGTACGGTATCTTCATCAGGATCCTCTTCCACAGAAGAATCAGGCTCCGTCACGCCTCCCGCAAAATATGATGTTGTATAGCGATTCGGATCCCGTCTTTCAAGTGTCCGCCGTATATCGTAACTTGGATTAAGACTAAAAGCGTTTATTGGACTGATATCAAGTGTTATGGATCCGCTGTCTGTTTTTTCATCTCGATTCCTACCATAACCGTAGCTATAATATGAAGTTGATGTAGCGGTTGTATCTGTTGCTGTTTCAGGCTTCGCCAAAATATCTTCATGCCGATATTGCACATTGAACCCAAGTTTTGAACCGATATTGTAGCGAAAATTGCCTGTGTATAGATGACTAATTTGTGTTCCTCGCCGCTCGTTCCAAAAATCCTGATAATTGTAAGCGAATCCGAGGTTTGGAAACGGATTTCGGTTGAATTGCACCGAAACATCTCTATTGAGAGTTTCACTCTTTCCACTTTGAAAAGAGGTATAGCTGCCTCGCAGTGCCTCCGTTTCAGATTCCTGTTCTCTGATGGAATAGCGGATAGGCAACCATGAAAACAGTGTGACTTCCGCATCAATGTTGTAATCATTGTTCGTAGTACTATAGCCACGGGACGACAAGCGTTGCCGACCAATTTCACCAGCGCCGCTCTCAAAATCTTTGTCCTGACTTGCGTAGCCGCCCCGCAGACGTATGATATTACCAAGCGAAACAGACATATTCCCACGACGTGCCCACCCTGAACGAACGAGTGGATCACCGAGATGTATCTCGTTAACCCATACTTCACCGCTAATTTCTCGTTCTGTATCGTTTCGGATACCGAGCAATATGCCTCCGATATTTTTGATGGAGAGCTGCGTTCTACTTACACCTGATCCTGTGCCTCTAACAGTAAAACCGTCAGGGTGTCCATCAGGTGCATTTTGTACGGGAGACGGTTGTCCTTGCTGATCAGGTGTATCTGTATTATCACTTGGATTTTCAATCAGGTCAGGATATTCATTCCTGCTATGGTCCCGCAGGTCAATTTCAATAAGTTTCCAACCTTCAAAGTCTATCGGCACAGTGTATTCATAATAGTCTGTAAGATTCTCAAAGATATTAACATCTTCTTCTTGCGGTTGGTTGAGGAATGGATCAGAACTGTAGAAAGAACTACGATAACCTGTACGCACACTGGGAGCGAGCTGTAGCACAAAGGTAGTGTAGCTTTTATCACCATACAACCATAATCGGAGTGTATCGTGCCTGCTAAAGTCTTGCCCTTCGCTTTGCGTGAATCCTTTTAGCTGCTTAGAGGTGATGCCGTAAGAGTTCGGATAGAGATAATACTCTAAACTTAGCGTCTGTTCGCGTTGTTGCTGTGTTTGAAAAGCGAGCGAAGTGGCTGTAAACGGGTGCAGTTTTCTAAAAAGCTCATTATCTTCAATCTCCAAATACGCACTTTGATAGTCGTCATAACTGAAGTTATCCTTTGCGCCAACGATGAACTTTTCAAGCGTATCTTCAACGACTTTTTGGTCGGAAAGTCCGGTGGTTGTATCTGTGAAGGATTGTGTGACTACTCCCTGTTCCCATTTATTTCCTACAATCTCAATAGATGCCCATTGGAATGTTCCGTTGACGTTGCCCGGACGGTTCTTCATCAACCAGAAACGAAAATGCTGAACAAATACAAGACTGGGAACACGGGAGCCTTCTGGTAAAAATTTTGAGAGCGGGATGCTAAGGAACGTCCATCCGTTGCTATTTTTACCTTTAACCCATTCGTTCGGAATGTCATTAAGTGGGATAGCGACCTGAAAATATGCATCAACACTATCAAGTACACCGTCACCATTCAAATCCTCGCTATCCAAAATTTGATTGTTTGCACCAAAAGACTCAGGTTGAAATGGACCGTCATAACGCCATCCAACGTCTTCCCCAATATCCGATCTGCCGTTGCCAAAGTGCCGCTGTGCATCCGACAGGTTTTCAAGGTCAAGATCAAGGGCATCAACAACACCGTCGCCGGTTGTATCGTCTAACGTTTGTGGCAGGTCTTCACTATCAAGACGCCCATCAGCATCCGAATCTTCATTCACAGCACCGAGATTGAGATAGAGTGTCACATCATCATCTCCTTCCACGCGCATCCACATCTCCACAAAACCGCGTTCGGAATAATCAACGCCAGATTTTGATATGCCATTTGAGAAACCTCCCCATTCTTCAACCACATCTGTGAAATCGTATCCAACTTCCATAATCAACCGTTCTTCTGTTGAGAGAGAAAGCGGTTGAATTGATGATGCAGGCACATCCCGATTTCGCATGTAGTTGCCAACGGCTTCTGCTTCTTCTCTATCTTTCAGTACGACGTTAAAAAGTGCTCTATTCTCTTGTGTCGGTAACACACTATAATCGTGTGTCGGTAAACCTGCCTGTACCGATTCTTGGACGGACGGCACACTACTCGGCTTCCAGTTAAATTTTATGGTAGGTATTGTGGTGGTTTCCTTTACACCTTCCATGCTATCAATCAGAGCAACGCCAACGCTATTTGGGTTGTTATGTGAATAAGCAGACTCTCCACTAAAGTCAATAGAGAGCGGAAAATTCTGGACATTAACAAAAGGCAGCGGGTTTAGTAACCACGCCATGTTGAATTCCCTACCAAAACTTGTGTTGATATTAAATGCTTGCAAGCGGTTGGGAACTTCATTGACATTCGGTATTTGGGCAGGTTTCTGCCCAGTCGTTAAGATATATCCTGTTGATACCGTAAATCCTTTTTGGTAAACCGGATTGAAATAATTCATGCCGGTCCCGTATCCTCCAAAATAACTGGGTCCGATTCGCGAACGTCCCCCAAAACTTCCAAAACTACTATAGCCACCCGCACCAAAACCGCCGCCAAAGGTGCTACGACCTAAACCGACATTGCCAAATCCCCTACCCGAACGTGTCCCAGAAGAAGGAAAGCCACTTGAAAATGGGTCATTCGTGAGATTATTATCCAAACCTGTTTGCATTGTTTGCATTCCACCCAGACGATTGAACCTATCCTCAAGATTCTGTTCTCTCTCAGATTTCGGTTTCGGTTTATGTGTATAATCTAACCATACACCTACAACTGCTTGCTGTGAACCCGCGCCGAATGGGGTTTTTTCAAATTCCACTACGATTTCATCGAATTCATCAAGTTCTGTGAAAAATCGAATGGTACCAACCTCGTAGACCATCAAGTAATCCGTATCTCGCGTTAGAACTCTCCCGTTTAGTCGCACAGTCTCACTATTTGGAATCACAAACAATCCGACATTATAGGTCTCAGATTGATAAGAATAATCAGCAACAATTGTGTATATCTGGTCAGTACTACGGAGGGATTCAAGATAAATGGCTTCGTTGTTGAGTAAATCTCGGTGTTGATAATAAGGATGTTGTGGATCGCTGATTTTAAAGGGTTGCAAGCTTGGGAAACGTAGTAATCCTCTGTCGTAATCTATGAACTCCGAATCAACGATTCCATCACCGTTCTGGTCCAATCCAAATATCTCAATATATGGGACAAGTCCTGCGTCAGTTTGGAATGTTTCACTTTCTCCTTGGCGGATAATTGTCAGCTGAAAATCTCGAGGGTTGATGTTTCGGTTCCCGAGGCTGTAAACATGAGATGCAGCATTTCCGCGAAAACCTTTCTCTTTTATAACAACATAACCAATCTCTTCACCCTCTTCATCAATAGAACCGTCTCCGTTCTCATCAGCAAAAACGTTTCCAGGATTGCCGACACTACCACCACCATCGCCCAAATATTCGTAAGCGACAACGATAGTATAACTGGAGGAGATCGGAGATAAAAACTCAATCTCGCCCGTTTCATAGTCAATGTTGTAGTCCTGCCCGGTAAACTGCGGATTGAAGTAGCCTTGACTCGTTCGTTTGCCACCTTGGTTATTGCCCACGACGCTATCGTCAATATAGATTTCCACACTCCCCTGTTTTATGGGAAGATATGCCTCGTGCAGCAAACCGTCTTCCCCTTGGTGAATTAAATAGTATCTGTTTTTAATATAATTGGCATCCGCAATCTGAATGCCGCGCGGTCCGTAACCGAAACTTGCTCTTCGCGACTGTCCACGGAACGTCCGCACTTCACGGACACCTTTGCTTCGCGATCCGAAAAGGGTCATACGGGTGTTTTTATATTCAAACACTCCTTCCAGTCCAAAAAGGTTTCGGTTGATATTTAGGAAACGGGTGTTCGGCAGGCTAAGCGTAATGTCACCAAAAGAGATAGTTTTGATGAAATCTTCGGGTTTGCCTTCATACCAGATTTTAATCTTCTGTTCTTTCGCACCACCGAGTCCATACCCACCGTAGCTGCTACCTCCATATCCACCATACCTGCCACCATACGAATCACCTGCATTGTAATCCACGGCAATATGTGTTCGTTCGCCTACACGACCGTGCAATCCAATATTTTGGTGTTGCCGTATATTAATGCCAGTAGCACGCGGAACACCACCTCTGCCGTAACTACTGTAACCCCCATAACTACTGTAGCCACCCCCATAACTTGAACCAAAACTGTCGTATCCACCACCGCCAAATCCGCTGCTGTAGCCAAAATCTTCATAACCGTAGGAGGAGGAAAGTCCAAGGTCAAGCCCAGAACCGTAGTCCCCATAACTTCCGTAACTATAGCCGCCGTAGCGATTCAAATCGCCTTCTCCGAAATAGTGGGTTTTGTTGACTTCAATTGTCACTGATTGATCAATTTTTACTTGTAGGTTAGAATCCATAGGAAGATCAATGCCTTTGGTATCGGATGTTTTACGTGGTTTCCAATCGTAAAGTTCGGAGAGGTCACCGAGATCTGGCGGATATTTCCAACGGCGTAGTGTCTCTAAGTATGGAATCAGTATCTGACGACGCACAGGTATATCTGAATCTATATCTTCCGTCGTTGATGGGTCGTCTGTTGTTTTCGTTTTAGATTCGCTCTGATCCCATGTATTTTTTTCTTTTTTAGGCTTCTTGCTAAATGGATTCTCAACTGGAGGTGGAGAGGTGATTTCCTCTTGAGGAGGTGGAGTGGTTTCGTCTTTTTCCGCAGTTAAGGCAGGTTTTATAAAAACAAGAAAACAGAGGGCGAGCGTAAACAGTGATATATATCTATTTGCAGGCTGTGGCTTCAAAAGAATGTGCTCCATCATCAATGTTTAATACTATGTGATAGTATTATAACGGAAATGCAAATGCCAGGTTTACGTTATATGGTATGTCAGTGCATAATTTATGAAAAAAGTGCAAATTTGTAATGGTTCATTTCATAAGGTGTAAAAGTTCTGGTATTAACCATATCATCTTTCTTGTGGGAGGGAGACCTTGTCCGCCCGATTTTAGTTTAAATTAGTAACAATCTGTTTGTAGTCGCGCAATTCATTGCGTCTCTTTTTAGCACCTTTTGAGGTGTTGTTTCACACTTCATGTATTATAACCCAAGTTGCTACCTATATCGCGAATGCTCTTGTAGGAGGGGTTTCTAACCCCGATTTAGAAAAGAAAGC
>JAGWBU010000005.1 GCA_021295735.1 Candidatus Poribacteria bacterium
TTAGGATAGGATACCCTATTTTTACTATAACCGCAACCTCTCTGGACATCAGTGTTTCTACAAAAACTTTACACACCCAACTTCTTGAATTGGTATAACTGTTATAGTTAAAACAAAAACCGATACATCGGTGTATTCAACGTAATCCCGATAAGACTCCACACACCACCGACAATAAATTCTCCCAGAATCAAACCGAGAAAAAACGGAATAAGTTTGCGATGCAAGTTCATCCCACCTTGCTTCAGAATAATCCACTTGATAACGGAACTGACGAAGATGGAAAACCAAAACACATTCATTGACCAACTGCTTGAAATAGCAAACCCCGCGGGATGAAAGGGCCACCAAAACAGACGTATCCGCATAATCATCAAGAACCCGGTAATCAGAAATCCGACACACATTGCGACAATAGCAGGCACGTCCGGCACTTTGGGTGAAGTGAGCCAACTCTGAAGCCTGTTAAACGGTCTGCCTGCAAACCAATCGCGTGCACCTTCAATGTATGAAATATGATAAAATGCCCAAAATGATGCGAATGTTCCGATAACAATTGCTATACACATTGCAATGAGAAGTCTGCGATTGGAGATTTGAGTGCGTTCAGCAAGTTTAAAGCCTTCAAGGATATGCGGCATTGGATGTCCACGATAGGCACGATTGAAAGAGAAGAGGTAGGCAAGCATCGTTAGGTTTCGTGGTCCGAGCAGGCGCGTTCCGAAGATTCGAGGCATCATCTCATCCGGTCCGATGAAATGCAAATCGTGGACCGGTGAGCCAAGTTCGGCGCGCATACGAGTCACAGCAGTGGAAATTGCGTAATAAATTCCGAAGAAAACTACAATCGCCCACACAGACATCCCAGCGGTATTACAAAAGATAGCGATAAACATCAGGCTACCAATAAGGCAGATTATCATGCCGCGATAAGACATCGGTTCGTCAGAATCGTCGCCTCTGTGCTGCCTAAAGATTTTACGTACCACCTGTGCGAGGTGTTTTCGCGTAGCAATTACAGCAATAACGAATAAACCTATATACGCACCAAACGATTGCTCATCGGTAAACGGAAAGCTTGGCATACCTCTGATTCCCAACGCATCTCCAAAAATCCGTTCCGCCTTCCAAAACAGATAAAAAAACCAACAAGAAAACGATAGATCCAGTGGGATAAAAAACGCCATCCCCACAGCAAATGGAAATACAGCAACGGGAGTCCATCCGATCGCACTCCACGGTTTCTGTGTAAAAAATGGACGCATATCGTAGAGACGACCACCAAGGCTCGGCACAGTCGGAAAAAGATAGTGCAGCCCATTGAGAATATCAATGGCACCTGCAATTCCAAAGCCAAGCCACATCATCTTGTTTGTCAGCAGGTTCGTTTTGCCGACGTTTGTCAATTCAAGTGGTAGTTGAATAATCGGGTAACTCAGTTTTTCGTGTTCTGTCCACTGCTTGCGAACGAGGGTATTGATAAAAACCATTACGAACACGAGCGCGCATAAAAAACCACCCCAAGTTAGGGTGGTGGTGATCCATCCTTCTATAATTTCCCAGCGATATAAACTCGTTTCGCCTCGGTAATACTCCGTTAAAAATGTTTTATCTTTGACTGCTATCCAATCAGGGATATAGCGATGAAATAGATGCGTCCAATCGTTTTCAGGTGTAGCATACCAGAAAGCGTAGGGAATCATCGGGATTAAGACGCGGAGAACATCGTGTCCTGCCAAGGAGGAAGCAATAGCGAGCATGACATAGATCGTCAACAATTCGCCTTGCTGGAACGCGATGCGGGGTAAAAACCGCATCAATGCCAAATTTGCACCTGTCATAACAAAGATACAGAAGATGACATTGAAATAGAGCGAAATCGTGGTCGGATACCCTTGTCCCGCTGAATCTAAAATCCAATAAACATTGGGTATAATGAGTCCGGTGCCGATTAAGATAGCACGCCATGTCGCACCGGAATGTTGCCGTCTCTGTGTTGTTAGTTCACGATGCGCCCTTTCTTGAACGTTCCCTGATTGCTGTGAAGTTGTAGGTCTCAAAATTGATTTGAATAACAAAGACTTGTAGTGGGTTGGGAAAATATTATCTATAACTATGTTCTAAATCTTTATTACGTTCAAAATTAGAGACCTGTTTCAAATATGAATAGGTAATTACACCCAAGCTCCCAACGTTCTTTTCTAATGAGTTTCCATCGGTTGAAAATATCTGGCAAGACTTCAGGGTTAAACCCGTGGTGTTCCTCAAGTGAAAGTCCCTTAATGATTCTGAAAAACTTCAAAACATCTAAAATCTTATCTACAAACGAGTGAGGCACGGTGATAATGACGCGTCCACCAGTTTTTAGGTAATGCCAGCAGGCATCTGCAACCTTAGAGAGTTCGTTTTCCGGAATATGTTCAACGACCGCGAGGAGGGTTATAACATCAAAACGTTCATCTGTATCAAAATTGTGTGGGAATGCACCAGGGTATAACGTGTAATTCTCAAAATGTATGTGGTTTGTGATAAGTGGGTCTATCCCGGTTCCTGCGCGTATATGTCCATTGAGAAAACGTAAAAACGATCCGTCTCCCGCCCCAACATCTAAGAGATATGCCCCTTTTGGAATGTGTTTTTTAGCTTTGGTAAACCGCAGGTATTCAAGGAGGCGATCCATCGGTTTTTTTGGGATCTGTGGAAGTTGTTGATTGTTTGTCATGTTCTGTTTGGTTGGTGAGTTTATATTTTAGCATAAATCGAACATGTCGCCATGCGTCTCGGATTGCATTTAGTTTCGACTCGCCGCCGCGTGGGTGGTAGGTGATAGGGATTTCAAGTATTTTCAAATTTTCTTGTACTGCTTTGATGACCATTTCGGATGCAAACTCCATGCCGGTTGTTTTTAAATCCATCTGTTTGTATGCCTCGGCAGTGAATGATCGCATCCCACAGTGTGAATCTGATATGTACGTGCCGAAAAGGATACGAAGCATTCCTGACAAGATCGGGTTCCCGATGTAACGTCTTGCCCACGGCATTGCACCTGGAAGGATTTTTCCTTTGAACCGATTGCCGATGACGAGGTCATATCTATTTTGGAGCGGTGTTATGAACCGCTCTAAATCCGTGAAATCGTAGGTATCATCAGAATCCCCCATAATAATGTATTGCCCTTGTGCTGCTGCAAGTCCCGCAAGGTAGGCAGCACCGTAACCGCGCGTCGGTTGATGCACTACGCTTGCACCAAGCCGTTCAGCGATTACAACAGAATCATCGGTTGAGCCATTATCCGCAATGACGACTTCACCGCAAATACCAAGTTCTCTTAGAGTTTTTTGTGCTTTTTCAATGCAAATGTCGAGTGTTTCTTCTTCGTTGAGGCACGGCATTACAACTGATACTTCAATATTTTCACTTTTCATCTATTTTCTCTGGTTGTGTTGCGAGGTATTTCTCATCCGCTTTGATGTCGGATGGATAGCGGATTTCCCATACTTTGATGGGGGCGGTATCATCTCCATTTGCCGGATAGATAGGGACGAAAATGTCTTGTAAATCGCCTTTGAAATAGAGGCGAACAGCGAAGCTCTGCCACCCGATGGTGGGAACATGAAGAGCTTTTTCAAGGATGTTTTCATCATTATAGTAAAGGATAACACTACCGTATGAGGTATCGTCGCTATGGGTTTTGGTGGCGATGCGGTTTCTACCTTGGAAAGCAATATAAGGAAGCTGCGTTGTGTCCCCGTTTTTGAGGTGTGCTGTCAGGGAATTTGGCAGTAATGTTATATCAGGTAACTCGGCGTACAGAAAAGGGACGTGTTTTATTCTTGAGAGGCGTCTTTCTTGTAGCAAAATTAGTTTTGTAACCTCAAACTGTCTATCGGCATTTTCGTTGCTGCCAATATAAGAATAACGCTTGGCTTTTGTGGTGAGTCCCCACTCTGTAAGCATAAGGTGTGTTGCACCGTGTGTTTTGAGAAAGGTTAGTGCTTCGCGTGCGGATTGGGCACAATAGACGTGACGATAATAGAGATGTATCCAATGCGGAATGAAAGTGTCTTGATCTGTAATGGTATTGACACCCCCAAGTACGTTGAGGCGGCTACCGTAGTTCCAATTGGCTGCGACAACGGTGTTCTCTGGGAGTGTCGTGTTTAGGAATTTGAGTGTCTTTGCTAAAGGGGTACGGTGTCCTACAACGGGTTTCCGCCATTTTGTGGCGGCAGCAGTGGCGCGGGTGGCATGTCCTCCGAAGGGACTCAAAAAAAGAACGGGGATAAGCACAACGGTTGCGAAAGCAGTGGGGGCCCATCGCCCCCACCGTGTCTGTGAGGATAGTTTTTGTATGACAGATGTCGGCAGTGTATAGAGGAGCCATGCGGTGCCGTAGGCGAGGGGGATACCAATAAAGAGATCGTAGCGTTTTCCACCGCGCGACAGGGCTACCCATAAGAGGAACCATGAAAGCATAGCGAGGAGCACCAATTCGTTTTTTGTATATTGTTTCCGGAGACACGTGATGGCAAGAGAGATCGCGGTGAGTCCGAATGAAATGAGAAAGAGTATGTCGCACACGTCCATGCCTGTCAACTCGCTGGTGGTTTCTTGAAAAGAGATTAGACTCGCCCATGACTGAACCTGTTCACCGAAGAAGGTTGTGCCTATCCATCTGCTAATGGGTTCCCGAAAAAAGGTTGTTGCGGTGAAAAGCGCGAGTGCAAGGGTTAGCGGGAGTCCGTTCCATTTATGTAGGGTTATTGCGGCGAGTATTATACCGAGGCTGCCTAACAGAAAGACAGCACCATATCTGCCTGTCCAAAAACCGAAGTGCGGATCGGCGAGTTCAGTCATGTCTTTCATGAGCGGACTTTCTTGAAACGCGAAGGCGGTTGTCTCAAAGGCATGGCTCTGGTAGAAGAGATAACCAACCCCTGCTGCGATGGCGAAGAGTGTTAGTCCCCATGCGATTTTCCTGGCATGTAGACGCAGCGGTACATAGAACTGAAGTAGCATATACCTGGTGCCGCGCAGCGCAAGGATTACGAGCGGAGGAAATAACATGAGAGCGGCAACATGGGTGGAGAAACCGTATCCACTGCGATAGGCGGGGCTAATCAGATAAAGCCCTGGCACAAACATGAGCACATAAAGGAGATGCTCTTTTAGGTGTTCTTCTGTATCTGTGGTGCAGAATTTATAGAGTTCCACTACGTAAATGATGAGAACAAAAATTCCAAAAGCTTCCCAACTCAAACCTCCCAAGAAAACGGTAACACCACTCATAGCGGTTGCGATGTATCTGCGTTTCCCTGGTTGCTGATGTTCTTTCCATAAGTAACTTGCAACAGATAGCACACCAAACATCCAACACCAGGCATCGCGATCTCCGAAACCCGCGGTGCTACGTTCTACACTGCCCGGTAGCGTTGCTAAGAGTAAAGCAACTATGGCAGCAAAAATAACACCGTTGGTGCGGACAAATAGAAGAAACAGCACACCGAGCGCAAGGGTAAAACAGAGGGTCGGTAGGTACAACTGAATGTGATAGAGAGACAGCCACGGTACTGCTTTATGTATGTAGGCAATGGCATAAGCATAGAGGGAAAGCAGCTGCCCATTATCTCTCCCAACGGGCAGCCATCGATGCATATCGCGGGCAGGAAGGCGTCCGTGTTCGGAGATAATCCCTGCCTGCCAGTGGTAAAGATAAGCATCGTTTCCAGTGAATTGCAAGTTGGAGAGACGCCCTACGCCTTGAATACGTATACAGAATGTTATAATTAAGAGACAAAACAGCAAGACACCTATTAAGATCTTACGATGATATAGAGATAATGGCATCCAAACTCCTACTGTGCCTATGCAGGTGTCATAATAACAACGCACTCATGGCATACATCCTAATCCTGTGAGGATTTCGTTATTTCTTGATTTAGTTAGATAGTTCTTCTGAGACCTGTTTTAATTCTTCTAAGGCCTGTTCTAATTCTTTCTTCTCCTTCGACGTTGTTGAAATAGATTTACGTATTTCATTAAGTTTCTCAGACGCCCTTTTTAACTTAGCAGCACTCTCTTTGGCAGATGCGGGTTCGTCTAACCCATACACCATTCTTTCAGCGGCCTTTCTCCGTTCTATTGTGGCTTGGAGTTCATTGAATGATTCGTCAGAGTATAGGGCGAGTATTTCAAGCGCATCCATACGCTGCTGTTTTAGTTTTCTCTTTTTCTCATTTACCAAGCTGATAGCATCCATGTCTAAAGGACTTGCTTTCAAAAGAGGTCTTAGTTCGTCATTTAAAGCAGGTAATGCTGATTGTGCCTCCTCGTACTGTTTTAAGGCTGCGGCTGCTTCGGGAGGTAGATTTTGTTCTATTATGTCACCGAATATTGTGCCAGCAGGCGAATTACTTGTATTATCCATTTCTTCGGGTGTGTTACTATTCTCAATACGTTGTGTCGTTATAATGGGTTCTACATCCGTTACATCTGTGTTATCGTCTCCTTTTACATCTGTGACTTTATACACTTTTACCGGTTCCGCATTCATGATTTTGAGATAGTGATTTCGCCACAAGCCGATACCTGTGAGAAGCACGGCAACGGGAATGAGAATAATAGCTACGCGAAATGTTCTTTTCATTTTTATGCTCCTTTTAGGTAGGTTTGAGATAATACGTTGTCTTGGCACAAAGTATTATCTCAAACTCATGTTAGTTAATCACGTTATAAACAGGGAATGGGTTTAACCACAATCACCAGTGCCACAATCACCAGTGCCACAATCACCAGTGCCACAATCACCAGTGCCACAATCACCAGTGCCGGAGCCACAATTCTCTAGACATTCTTGATAAGCCTCTGTGGCGTCTTCAAATGCCTGTAATAAGACCAATCGATCCTCGTGAGCCTCCTTTGCGGCTTCATCAGCTTCCTTTGAGGCTTCCACAGCTTCCTTTGAGGCTTCCACAGCTTCCTTAAAGGCTTCTTGAGCATCATCAGCGGTTTTTTTAGCTCCCTCAGCGGCTTTCTTTGCTGCTTCGATGAGTTCCGCATCTGGAGGATCTTCCTCTAAAAGTTCTTGATATACCTGTCTTAGTCTTGTATACTCTGACCTAGCTATCAAAAGGGCTATCACAGCTTCCTTCACGGCGTCTCTTGCTTCCTTAACGGCTTCCACAGATTCCTTAAAGACTTCTAGAGCATCATCAGCATCATCAGCAGCTTCCTCCACGGCTTTCTTAGCTTTATTGTAGGCATCTAAAAGATCATCGCAACAAGCTAATGCGACGCTGGTAAATGTGAGAAGCATCATCGCGAATATCAACATAAGACAGATTGCACTACGCCAATTCGCGTTCAGTCTTAGAGTTTCAATAGCTTTCAATTTTGGAACGAATGTAGTCAACATAAAAATCTCCTTTTTTTAAAGATTGCTTTAGGAGCAAAAGTGTCTATTTTTTCCTATCGGAGTTTTTCGCAACCTATGGCAATCCTTTTATCTTATGTATATAACCTACATTCCGCAGTTCTTTTTTAGTATTTTGGCATTTATTAAAGGTCTATAAACCCTTGTAGATATTGGATGCTTCAATTTTTTATGATCTAATTGAATCCTGGAATTAATTCATATCAGGTCAAAAAATAGTGAAATTTGGGCATCAAAATTGCCATAAACCCTGTATTCATGCACTGTGGAATATAGGATATAAACTATAAGCGTGTTACAAAACAAATTTTAATACTTATTTCAGAAAGTCCTAACAAAGTAGAATTTTATAGAACAAATTAGATTATACACATATTCCCGGGTTTTGTCAAGTTTTTTGTTTTGAATTTTCTTGAGATTTTCTGTAAATCCTTGTATACTTTAAAACTAAAGGAAAGCCAAGCGTCCAAAATCGGAATTACATAATTGAATTTAGACATGTCTAAAAAGGATGAAAAAATGGATACGATGAACGATTTGTCTGAGGCGGTAGTCCTTTCGTCTGAACAAAAACAGTTTGTTGATAACAACGGATACCTCTTAATTAAAAACGCTTTACCATCAGATGTCGTGGCAGAAATTGACGCTGCTGTTGACGAAGTTTATGCCACGCAAGAGGAAGCAGGCAATCTGGAACAAGGCGGTAAACTGAATCTTCGTAATTGTCTTACGCATCATGAAGCGTTTCTCCAACTGCTTGACTGGGACAATACTTTTCCCCTCGCTTGCGGTGTGTTGAATTGGAACATCCAGATGATTACGTCACACCTGATTGTTCTCCCTTCAAAAGAGGAACCTGCTGACGATGCCAAGACGAAGATTGGACTTCATCGTGATGGTGGAACGTCATATCGCGAGATGCAGGAACCGCATCCGCGTATCCTGCTCAAGATAGCGTACGCTATCAGTGACCAGTCTGACCCTGCCTCAGGTGCAACGGTGTTAGTACCAGGAAGTAACCGATTAACCGGTATGCCTGCCCGTGATCCTGAAACAGGTTGGGCACGTGGTGCGATTTCTATGAACGTCAATGCTGGTGATGCCTTCCTCTTTGAACAACGGACGTATCATGGCATCGGACACAATTGGTCAGGTTTGCCGCGTAAAACGATCTTTATGGGATATGCCTATCGTTGGGTCAAACCGATGGACTATATACAGATGCCGGATAACTTGGTCGCCAAATGCACTCCGATTCAAAAGCAGCTCATCGGTGTTGTCAGTGACCCGTTGAGTTATTATATACCGCAAGATAAGGATGTTCCGTTAAAATCGGCACTGAATGGTGGCAGTTAAAATTCTGTCTCTGCTAAATCATTAGTAGAAGCGTTTACTGATCTTTGGCAAAGGTTAATTGTGGTTTTAGAGAGAGGCTATGCTCTAATAAAGCGCGGGCATAAGGGATATTATGTAACCCGTAGCCGCTGTCTCCTTTCACCATGTCATAGTTTAACTTTGCATCTTTATAGGCTTGCGAAGTGTTATCTGCTGCGTTGTCCAGCATCGTTTTGACTTCCTTCATTTTTGCCTCAATTTCAGCACGATACAGCGGTAGTTTTGTTGCCATATCATTGTCAACACTATCATGGCATCCCGCGCTGCCACAAGTTGAGAAGTCCGCCTTGAAGGTATGACCACCATGTTTTGCGACAGTTTCTTGGCCGTCTTTTTTCGGTTCATTTTTTGCCATGTGGCAGTGGACACAACGTTTTTTCATAGCACGTACGTGCGGTGATGGCATCCGTTTAACACCTGCACCTTCACGTCCTAAAAACATCTCTGCTTGCGATTGGTGTACAATACCAGCGCCAGCACATCCGCAGTCCATCTTGTGGCAACTGATACATAATTTATTTGCTGGTACTACCAATAAATGTTCTTCTTTACTGGCGTGAGAGTGGCAAGAAGAGCAAGCAACTGCGTTGACCGCTGTCTTTTCGTTATACGGGTGTCCGGGAATGCCTCGCTCGGCAAACAAGGTATACCCAGAGGAGTGACAACTCAGACAAGACGTTTTTACCTCATACGGTCCTTCAAGGAGATTGACAAGTGCATGTGAATGCCCCGCCTGCGTCCATTCTTTGTAAGCATCTTCATCTCCGTGACATTTGTTGCAACCTTCAGCAAAAGGTGTTTTTATAGTCTCTGAAGTGCTTTCTTGCGTATTCGTAGTATCCGCTTGGATCGTAGCAATTTTGAAAACAACGAGTGATCCCATCAGTAGGGATAAAAATAAAAATAAAAATAAGAACGCTTGTTTCATAGGCTTTAATTATCCTTCAATATAATTTCCTAAAGACACTTACTTCCGTATTATATTCAGTTAGCATTTGAATCATACATTATCCATATAGAGTATGTCATTTTTCAAAATTTGTCAATGATAAATTTTTGGTAAATTTATCAAAGTATCTAACACATTTACATAGGAGGGATATATGTCCCAAATTGCTCTCTTTAATGGTAAGAACATGGACGGTTGGCACGCGAGAGGCGGTGCTTCGGAACACGCATGGTCTGCTATCGGTGATGTCGCGCTCAATCCAGATGATCATAAGTTGTTAGCAGCAACTGCTGGCGAAGGCATTTTTTACAACGGTCCTACAGGACGAACAACAGATCTTTACACAGAATATGAACATGGTGATTGCGAACTGCACGTTGAATTTATGGTGCCTCAGGGATCAAATTCGGGTGTTTATGTGATGGGTAGGTATGAGATTCAGATATTAGATAGTTGGGGCGCAACGGAACTACACTATGGGACATGCGGCGGTGTGTATTGTCGCTGGATTGACAATAAACCTGTAGATGGCGTTCCACCACGTGTGAATGCGAGCAAACCGCCAGGGGAATGGCAAACGTACGACATCACCTTCCGCACCCCAAGGTATGATGCAAACAACAATAAAACTGCTAATGCAACTTTCGTCAAAGTCGTGTGGAATGGACAAATAATTCACGAGAACGTTGAAGTGGCAGGGGTTACGCGCGGGGCAATGTTAGCAGATGAAGCGGTTACTGGTCCTTTATTGTTGCAAGGCGATCACGGTCCTGTCGCGTATCGCAACGTTGTTTTGACACCGATTGAGGGTTGATTTGTTTTCATTTATGTAAAATATGGTACGTTGCTACAGCGAGTGCGACGTGTACATTCAACGATCCGACTTTTCCATACATCGGAAGGTAAATCGCCATATCACAAACCTCGAATGTGCGTCGTGAAATGCCACGGTATTCATTTCCGACAATTAAACACACTTTCTCAGGATATTCAACCGTATTATAAGGCACGGCATCCGATGCGACCTCTAAGGCACACGCGAGATAGCCTTCTTCTTTATATTTTTCAACGGCATCGGCAGCATATTTTGTTGTGTTCCATGGAACGCGGCGATGTGTGCCGCGTCCGATACCCGCGATAGTTGGGTGCGGCGGATGTGCACTAATACCGGCTAACACAATCTCGCGAACGCCGCACGCATCGGCAATTCTGAAGGTTGCACCAACGTTAACCGGGTCTTCAACATCTTGCAGAACAAAAACGAGTTCGGCAACTGGAGAACCTGACTGTTTTAAAAAGTGTTTAAGAGCTTTATTTCGTAACTGTTTCATTTAGAAGGAATTATTAAAACTATGGATAAATTTAAACTCGGCATTATTGGTGCCGGTGGTATCGTCTGCCGAATGCATCTACCTGATTTGACAAAAGGTAACGACTTTGAGGTCACTGTTATTGGGGGTAGACGCGAACACCGTCTTAAACATCAATGTAAAGAATTTGATATTCCACGTTGGACGCAGGATTATGATGCCATTATTGCTGACGATACACTTGACGCTATCCTTGTCGGTACCCCGCATCCCTTACATGTTTCGTGGGGTGTTAAGGCATTGCAAGCGGGCAAGCATGTGCTGATGCAAAAACCGCTCTGCGGCGCTATGGACGAAGCAAACCAATTTGTTGATGCTGCTGAAGCGAGTGGTAAAACAGTTATGTGTCTCCCGCATTTCGGTGCTGGTATCTATAAAGTTCGCCAACTTATTGCTGAAAATGCCATTGGACGTGTATCAGGTGCAAGAATGCGCAGCAGTCATGGCGGCCCTGAGATTTACTATGCTGAAATTCGCGATATTTTCGGTGAATCTGGAGACGATCTGTGGTTTTTCGATGCGAAACAAGCAAGTGTCGGTGCACTTTTTGATATGGGTGTTTATGCTGTCTCCGGACTTGTCGCGATGCTCGGAACGTTCAAACGCGTAACGGGCTTCGTTTCCACTTTTGACAAACCAACAGCGTTAGAAGATGTTGCAACGCTTGTGCTTGAGATGCAATCGGGTGGTATTGTCACAGCAGAAACCAGTTGGTGCGATCCTGCGCGAACAGGTGAATCAAGTGTCCACGGCACAGCAGGCAAATTCACAATGCCCGGTAAAGATGGTGCTGCACTAACGCAATGGACACCTACCTCTTATACCCGCGAACATGCTCCGGTTGATACCAAAGCGATTGACTGCGGCGACGTTGCACCAAGCGGGATGCATGCACATTTTGCCGAACATATCCGAGCAGGAACACAACCGCCTCTCTCTAACGTTTACACGGCGCGGCATGTCACTGAAATCCTGCTTGCTGGTCTCAAATCCTCTGAAACGGGTAAAGCAATCGAACTAACTTCAGCGGCAGACAAATAAGTAAAAGACAAAACAGACATCTCCATGTAGGTTTGCTTTCCGTGCCTACATAGAGATGTCTAAACATTTAGGCTCATGTAAAGAATGAGTGCTAATCAAAAGGTTTAACCCGCGTGGCCATTGCCTTCATTAAAAACAACCGCACACACAAACTTGCATGAAATTCGGACCAATCATCAAGGTTATTTAGATTAACCGCGTCTAAAATACTACCATCGTCTTCGATTCCGCTTGCACCGAGAATGCCTTTACGGGTATCGTCATCATGATGGTACCCCTCAATTGCGGCGTTCAACTCAGCAACAGCGTTAGCATCAAGACTACCGCCGCTCTGCTCCAAAACCCACGCTTCAAATTGCGGATAGGTGGGTGAATTGTCTCGGATATACGCCAGTGTAGCGTCTTTATCAAGTCCGAGCCCGTCTAACACCATCTGATCGTACCCCGCGCCACATGCGGGATAATCTTCATGGAGTACCCCTTTGGCATCCATCAACACCTTTGACCAAAATCGAGGGAGATGTAACACACCGAGGGGACCTGTGACCCCAGAACTAATTGTGGGGATCATTGTCGTTTTCTTTTTTCTTCCAAACATAACAAGCCTCCTTGCTTATTATGGGTGAGTATAAGTCGTAATTTGCAAGTCCATCTTGCAACTATCACATTATAGCAAAAATGTAAAAAATGAAAAACAAAATTTTGAGAGGATTTGTTGTGTATCAAAAACGTATATTCAGATTAGGATTGACAATAGCGACTTATGTTGATTGCCTTGACATCGGTTAAAAATGATGGTATTCTATATTAAAGCGTTTCACAGCATAGGAATGTGTCCAAACGGACTACGGCGTTGAGATAGATATGTTAACTTGCTTAACTGCTTGATGCTACTCCCTACGAAAACCAAAAGAGGTTTTTCTTATGAGTCCTGATCTTGCAATTGCTTGGCTAATTTTCAATGTCATTCTTGTTACGATCACCCTTATATGGGGTATCTTCCGGTTTCGGCGAGGGATTTGGTATCGGAAACTTTCGTTGAAAATCCAGGCATATCTGCTTTGGGGGATAGGTGGTATTGCCTTGCTCAGTAGTATGTCTCCTATTGCTTATCTCTATACAGAACACCTTTGGTCTTTTGAAGGAGTTGGTTATGCCGATGTCTTTTGGAAAATCATAAAAACTCGATGGGGTCTCTTCTTCGGATTTTTTTTCGCTGCGTTAGCGTTTATGAATTTGAACGCAGTAATAGCGAAACGGCTGTGTCCGGAACCGCGGGAGTTTTCTCGTTGGACCCACCAACGTACCGTCTCCTTCCATCGCACCTTCTTTGTCAGCACAATTCTCCTCGCAATACTCTTTGCTATACCAATGATGTCACTCCATAATGATTTCATACTCTATACAGGTCAACCTACAGAAAAAAAAGTAATTATTGCCAATTCCGAAAATGCTGATGCTGAAATACCAGATACTGAAAAAACCGATACCGATATTAACCAGAATGCCATACCAGAAACCCTCTTTTTTGGAAAAGATACTAATTTTTATCTTTTCTCTTTACCCATACATAAAGCGGTGAGTCTATGGGTATGGATTTTGCTATGGGTAACTTGTGGCGTTGTTGGTTTACTCTACAATTTTTATTATCGTCGTGACGCGCGTTCTATGGGATTTGTTAAAAGAAATATCGTTTTCCACGGTTCTGTTTTGTGGCTTATGTTACTGGCAGCTGGTATTTGGCGAAGTTATGCGTATTTGTGGGGCAAGGTGTACACAGAATCTGCTACTCCTACGCTTAATAAATATCATGGGTTATTCTATATGGATATTCAGCTAGCGGGTTCAACACTAATTTATTGTGGTATTCTCCTCGCTATTGGAGTAGCAGTTATACTTAACCTCTTCTGGCGTAAACGGCTGCTATGGTATGCCGCAATCGTAGTATGGTGTGTGGGTTATATCTCACTTATACATGTTTACCCCCGCATATCACATTATGTGAATGTCCAAACCGATGAACTACTTCCTGAACGAAGTTACTTAGACAAACACATCAAATCAACCCGAGTCGCTTTTGATTTAGATGCCATTCTTGAAACAAGATATACTGCAGGCGAAGCTAAAATTGAACTGGTCAATAAAGAGGAAAATAAGGAAATACTAGAAAATGTTCAACTCTGGGACCGACGAGTGCTCTATGATGTCCTACAAGCAGAACACAATGTAAAACACCATAATTATTATCCTTATACCGATATTGATAGATATCGCGTCAACGTACCTACCGAAACTTCTAAAGACAATGACAGTGACGAAACCATACCTACTCAACAATACCGACAGGTACTAATTGCTGCACGGGAAATAGAACCAGATCCCGATGTTCAAGGGCTTCGAGGAAATTGGCGGAGAAGGAAACTTATGTACACCCATGGATATGGAGTCTATACTGTTCCTGTCAATGCAGTTGACGAGAAAAATTCTCCCATTTTTTGGACTGAGGTTAAACTAAATTCGGAAAAATTAATAAATGAGACAGTTTCCGCTTATCCAGAATTAAAAGTAACCTATCCTCGAATCTACTATGGTGAAATGACGAACGATTATGCCATCGTTAACACAACAGTAAGCGAATATGATTTTGAGACAGATATCTCTGAAGTGTTTCATGAGGAAGAAAAAGAAACTGAAAACGAAGCAGAGGCAGACAATGGGTTTCACTATAAAGGAACTGGCGGTGTACAGTTAGGTGGGTGGTTGCGCCGCCTCTTGTTTTCAATTCGATTTCTTGATATTCAAATTCTTTATAATAAGAACTCAGTTTTGTCACCAGAGAGTAGAATCATGTTTTGGCGAAAAATTGGAACACGCCGTAATCAAAAGATTGTATCTGACAGACTCTCACATATCGCGCCGTTTCTTGATTATGATCCAGATCCTTATATTGTAATCGTTGATGGACAACTCTGGTGGATCGTAGATTTTTATGTCACAAGTAAGTGGTACCCGAATGCACAATTCTATAAAGACGATACAGCAGAGGTGCCTGATAGTTTCCAGGACGCGGAGCGCCGTTATAAGAAATTCAATTATATTCGGAATCCTGGGGTAGCAACAGTCAATGCCTATTCGGGTGAGGTTAATTTCTATGCCGTTAAAGGCAATGAAGCAATTATGAATGCTTACCAAAAAACTTTTCCTAATCTATTTAAAGGCATTGACGAAATGCCGCCAGGATTACGATCTCACTTGCGATTTCCAGACTATCTGACACGCATCCAAGCCAAAGTGTATAAGGACTATTACGTTACAGGCGTGGATGATTTTTACGGAACAAGTAAACAGTTGAAGATTCCGAAAGAGGTATATGGAGAAGGGAAAAAGACAAAAGACGGCACAATACAATGGATGGATGATCAAGAGATGATGCCGTATTATGCTATGATTAGATTGCCCGGGGAAGAACGTATGGAATTTGTTAATATGATTCCGTTTACACCACAGAGGAGGGAGTTTGATATGAAGGCGTGGTTAGTTGCCCGTTGTGATCTGCCTCATTACGGCGAACGTATTGTCTATACGCTTACCAATACCGCTGAAGTCAAAGGTCCAAAGCACGTAGAAAACCTTATTACAAGTAAACTCTCTGAGACATTCTTAAAATTGACAATTGGAAATGTCGTTATGCGTTCAAGTCTGCAATTTATTCCGCTTGATGAAGGTATTTTTCATGTTGAAGCGATCTACCAGAAGCCAGATACAGGGCAAGAAACTGAAAAAGAGGAAGATGAAGGAGCAAGACGACCTATGCTTGTAAATATTGCAGTCGCAGCAAATGGCAAACTTGGTCACGCTCCATTATTCTCTGAGGCTGTAAAACAAGCAGTTCAAGTAGGGCAGAAGATTGAAGAAGCAGACTCCAAAGAACCAGTAAATGGAGAAAAGGAACCTACCCTTTCAGAGCAGTTTGACGTACTCATGAAAGCCGTAGAAGAGTTCGGAAAGGCGCTCGCGGCTGCGGAAAATGGAAATGGACAAAAGCCTGTTGCAAAAGCAGCTAAAAAGAAAAATAATAACAAATAAAATGTGAGAGACATTATTCGGTTGAATGGGTTCGCTAACCGAAAAACGCCTCTCACATTTCGTTGTAAAAATCTCACCCCGTGGAATTATCGGGGCAAGAAGCGTTGTTTCCATTTCTGATTATCTATCCACTTAACAGAAAAATGAAGTAGATTTTCCATCAATTTATTATTTATCTCCACATCCCTCTCTGTATCATTCTTTAAACTTGTGACAATATATAATCCTTTCTGAAACGGAAGTGTGAGCAGTGCTGAAGCATCCTGTTCAGTAGACTTCGCGAGTGAATTCCATTTACCGAGCGGATCTACCCACATATCGTCAAGCTTAACTAATGGGATCTCTTTGGTATCTGGTGTGGTGTTAAGCGTATTTGGGGTATGGAAGATACGGCTTCTTCTACCTTGAGCGGTTGGCAAAAGTTCATCTGTTTCATCATATTCTACACCTGTCAGTGGTTCTGGAATCCATCCTGTCCCGCGCCTCTGTCTGGAGTTTGTCTTAACGTCTTGTCCCGAAACAATCACAACCCCACCTTGGCTAACGAAATTTTTGATTCGGTGTTCAGCATCAATATTAAGGCGGTAACCTGCCTTGTAAATTTCGCCAGCACCAATCCATAGTATGTCCATTTTTGCGAGCCGGTCGTTCCGTATGTTATTAACAGATTCATACAGCATATGATGTTCCAAAACATATTCAAAACGTTCAAGGATAGGGAATTCTTCATGAGTGACGTTGCCTGTGAGTGCCATCACCTTAAGTGGTAGACGCAATCCATTATTTGAAGGTAACAACTTCATCAATGGAACTCGTAACTGTCTTTTGACGAGTTTAGGATACGCTAATTGAGAAAATGTCTCTTGCTGTAGTTTGTTTTCCCTTAACTGTTCAACGAGTGCGTTTTGTGTAACAAGGCGGTTCGCGAAATACGGAATCAACTTCCGATGAGCAGGTACGCTATGGCGTAGAGTGTTATCAAAATGTGTATAAGCACTTTCAACCTCCCAGCGTCGGCTATAACTTGAATCAATTGATTTTAGGTCAATCCGTTCTTCATTGACGTTGGTAACATACCCATGAACGAGGTTCATACCGTGAATTGGTTTTCCTTCTGCATCCTGAATGGCAATTTCTTCAGATTCACTCCGGTCAAGAATAGCATCTGTCAACGCAGATATGCTGAATAACTCCTCTTGATGCTTTTCAGCACTTTCGGTAATGGTACAGACGGCACGAGGAAAAATGACGTCGGCATCTCGAAAAGAGCGAAATTCAAGTTTTATTTGCTTAAAGTTCCTTGGTGTGCGCGCTTCAAGTGTTCTAACACGTTCAAACGGACCAACATTATGTTGTGCTACCGGGTTGATGCGAATCCTCCTAACGCTGAGTCCTTCAACATGCCACTTAAACTCAAGGTTCCTCTCCCATGTGGGTGATCCGTCATGCAATGTAATCTTACCGACTTGGATAATATAAGGCGTATTGTTTTCAAAGACAATAAAGTATTTTCCTTCTTTTTCTATCATGCGACACCTGAGTCCTCGGTCATCGCGTCGGTTGAAATTATCTATATTATGTTCATATTTGTGTTCGATACTCCATTGATCTCTGAAACCTTTATTATCCTTATGTTTCACATTCATGAAGGCCATGTGCTTTCCGTTATAATCTTTAAAAAGTGCCATATATTCTCCGTCTACATGCTGCACATCCTTCACCCTAATTTTGACACGTGTACCTACGAGGCGTTCAATAATTCTTTCATAACTTTCCTCTTTCAAAAATTCATTTGATTGTTTATTGAATTCATCCAATTGATTTATTGATGCGGCTTCCCCTCCAAATTCTTTAGCTGCGGCATTCATCCGATCCAACTGTGCCTGTAATGGACTTGCCGCTTGTTTAATTCCACCCCATACCATGCTGATAGCATTTTTCGCCGCTGCATTGAGTTCAATGAACATATTTCTAATTTTTCGCACCATTCGATGGGATAACGGTGGATGAATCAGACGTTCCATTTCCCATGTCCGTTCCCGTTTTTCTCGATCGTTCATCGCATCTAAGTAGCGGATATAAGCGCCAATTCTTTCATCCAATTCATTCTGCCGAAAAATATAACTCGGTGCTTGCCCGCGTTGCCTGGATTCTTCGGAGACAATTTCTGCGCCTCTGGAATCCAAGCGCATAGTGCCTTGGTAGCGGTGTCCGTCCTTCATATGAAATATTACATACTTGTTCAGAAGCGTTTTCTGGAGTCTGTCTTTTTTAAACAAACTTATTATATAGAGGACACCTTGAAAAATAAACATTGAAACGGCAGCAATAATTGGCCATTTTACTTTGTCCCAAATACTCCGCACACCATCTTGTAAATCGTCACCGGTATTTTCTTCCTGGGCCATCGCGGTATAAGATACAAAGACCATTCCTATAATGAGAATCAGCAATACGACTTGTCTTTTCTTTAACATGATACAAATCCCCCGATTAATAAATATTAACCTCATTTTCAGCTGCTATTTTGCGTACATTTGTGTTCGCAAGCGGAATTTTCTCTAAAGGTAGATGTTCTATCAATCCGTAGCCATCCGGATGGAGCGTTTCAAATCGCTTTAATGCTACTCCGATCTCTAATTCGCCCTCACCAGGCACCTCTTCATTGAGATGTAGGACTAATCCATTCTGAACACGGATATCTTTGATGTGTGCCATTGGCGCAATTGGTCCCATGACATCGAAAATATGGTTGAGCCTCGCTTCACTTTCATAAACCTGGCGAAGAGATTGGAAATGGTTAACAAAATCCATGACAATACGGAGGCGGTCGGAACCGACGCGCTCAACAACCTCTCTGCATGTTTCAGGTGAATCCATAATAGAAATAGCGTGTGTTTCCATAACAAGTGTCAACGCTTCACTTTCAGCATTCTCCGCTATAGGTTTTAACGTCTCGATTAACCGCTCCATTGCTTCAGACAGATGGTTATCTCGATGGGATGTCCACGCACCATCAGGATTTAGGCTGCCTGGTCGGAATAGGTAAAAAAACGCGCCAAGTTCTCGTGCCACTGACATTCCACAATTCACCGCTTCAACCGCTGCTTCGCGTACTGAGGAACGCGGATCAAACAGGCACTCCTCATAAGTGATACCAAATTGTACCAAATCAAGCTGTGCTTTTTCAAGGAGAAAACGACATCGTGTGCACTCTTCTGGAGAAACAAGTGAAATATTTGAACTTGCGAAATGGTAACTTACACCAGTAAACTGCAATTTCTGGATCGCTTCTATCTCTTCTTGGTTGAGCGTTCGGAAATCGCTGCACATGCCAACAACACCAAGTCTCATAACGTTTCATCTCCACTTAATATTTTCAATAGTTCCCGCGCTTCTGCTAAATCAGCAGTTTCAAATCCTTCTGTGAACCACCTATGAATCGGTTTAAGCAGTGCGTAGGCATCATCATGTCGATTCTGATGTATCATGAGTTTGCTTAAACTGACAGCAGTTCTGAGTTCCCACGATTTCGCTTCTTGATGCCTCGCAATAGTCAACGCTTTTTCAAAACATGTCTCTGCCTCACGTTGATGTGTCAAAGAACATTCGTTTTGCTCGTCTGCTTGACAAGTTAACAGGGAATCTCTACCCGATTGTAGCAAAAGTTCTCCTTTGAGTCGATAGAGTTCTGCTTCATTGGTGCGTTCACCACTTTCCGCGACGGCTTCAAGTGCTTTTTCAATTGCCTGAATCCCTTCTTGAAACTTTCCTGCCTGACCACAAGCCTGTGCTAATATCCCTAAGTAAACAGGCCGTAGGACACGAGATCGATTGGCTTCCCAATCGGCAATTCCTTCTCGAATCAAAGCTATTCCTTCTTTGTGTGTATTACCAGCGTCCTGTTGAAGTGCCCAACCTTTCATTATTCTACCCGTTGGTTCCCACACGGAAAAACCGTGCTCTCGGCAAATAACGAGTAGTTCTGTAGCATACGTGTTGACCTTCTCTACATCGCGGCGTTGTTGGTATAACAGTGCTCCAAAATGTAGGGAAACCACTTGACTAAACGGATGTGGTCGTTCCTCACCCATCTGCTGTGCTGCCTGTAGCTGCGTTAAGGCTTGTTCGGGGTATCCTAAACACCACACTAACGGAGCGGAGTAAGAACGCAGGGTCATCCCTGGATCAGCAAGATAATGAAAAAACGCATGTACTGGGTGTTGATGTGGGTCATAACGTTCGATTCCTGCTTCAACGTGAGCGTGTGCCATTCTTAACTCGCCGAGGTAGTAAAGCGTTGCACCTAATGCCCGATGTGCTTCTACTTCCAATACTGTGCTTGCTTGTTGTTGCGCCATCACAAGACACTGTTCTCCGAGTTCTCGTGCTGTTTGTAACTTTGCCCGTACCAAATAGGAGAGCCATAGTCCAAATAGAATCGGGAATCGGAGTGGCATGCGCTCATTATTCGGCATAGTTTCCAACAGTGCTTTTGCACGTGTATATGTTTTCTCTACCTCAAGTGCCGCATAACCCATTGTTGCAATAAGTGCGGGGCCCAAAGTTGTTTGAATTACCAATTCGCGTGCTGAGCGTGCAGGGGTTTCTGGCAATGTGTCTAATAGAGTCAATCCTTGCGTCAAATGACGAACGCCCTCAACATTTGCGGATCGTTCTACCGCACGTTGTCCTGCTTGTTGCCAAAATTCAATAGCCCGCTCAGGAAGTTCACCCTCCGTGTAGTGGTATGCAACTAACTCCGGTTGAGCCCGCACAACATCCCCAAATGCTTGCCGTAACACATTGGCAATCCGTCGGTGATACGCGTGTCGGGTGCTTTTAAGCAGTGTTTGATACGCTGTCTCCCGAATCAACGGATGCTTGAAAGTATAAATTTGTTTATTCTCATGGGTTTGTCGACACCTTAAGATCTCTGCTTCAACAAGCTGCTGTAATTCTTTTTTAACCCATGTGAGATCATTCTGCTGTTCTGGAAACGGAGGGAGTGCAGCAAACAGATCATGATGTGCAAGAAACTCACCCTCTTCAGGTTCTTCAACAATACTCGCTACGACCTTATATAGCAGTTCTGCTGTCCATTCTCTACCCAGTGTTGCGCCAAGCTGAACGAGTTCTTTTCTCGAACCGAGTCTGTCGAGTCTTGCAGTCAACGACGCTTGTAGTGTTGCTGGTATTTCTGTTGAAACATCAATGTTTTGCAGGTCGGCTTCAAGTGCCATGCGTGTTAATTCTTCTACAAACAACGGTACGCCTTCTGTTTTCGCTGCAATTTGTTTTGACACATCCGTAGGTATTGCCCGATCGCCTGCCACTTCTGCAATCATTTGTGAAACCTGCCTACGGTTCAAACGTTTGAGCGATATTTCGGTTCCCCATTCTAATTCAGCAAGTGTCTTAAGTTTTACTCTCCCTTCTGCTTGTGTGCTATCCTGATGAACCCCCATCTCGGCACGCGATGTCAAAATTGCGAGGATCGGTGCGGTTTCAATCCGCGAGATTAACAGATGCAGCAACTCCAAAGTAGATGGATCAGCCCAATGTAGGTCTTCTGCGATCAGTAAAAGTGGCTTTCGTGCAGCAGTTTTCAGGAAAATCTGGACAAGTGCTTGTAAAGTGCGTCTGCGACGTTGCTCTGGTTTTAAATCCAAAGTTCGGTAGTCCGCATCTATCTCTAAGAGTTCTGCCAACAGAGGGAGCAGATTTTGTGAAAGTTCGTGGGTATTTAAAAACTGATCCAGTTTTTGCAGCTGCGTACTTCCGGTGTCCATTTCACCGAACCGTAAGAGTTGTTGTCGCAAAAGCGATAGAATTGGGTGAAGTGGACTATTTTGTGAATCCGGTGAACCGCGGCATTCTAATATTTGTGTATCAGTTTCTGTCACCTGATCGGCGATAACAGCAACAATGCGTGATTTGCCGATGCCTGCTTCGCCTTCAATTAGGACGACCTGTCCTGACGATGCTGCAGCGAGTTTCCATCGTGCTTTTAGGGTTGCTACCTGTCGCGTTCGTCCAATTAAAGGCGTCACATTGCTTTGTAGTGGAAGTTTTGCTTGTTCGCGTCTGAAATCTGGGAGTGCACTATCCGGATGTTCACCGAGTATCTGATAAATCGGAACAGGTTGCGAAATTCCTTTCAGTGCTAATGTGCCCAAGTCTTGATATGTAAAAAGTCCTTCAATCAATCTGAGCGTAGTCTCACCAACCACGATACCGTTTGGTGGCGCAACTTGCTGCATGCGAGCGGCTATATTCGGCGTTTTTCCGACAATATCTATCGCATCGCCATGATAATGTTCTAAAGAAAATATACGCTCGCTTGACTTACTGATGGGCATCCCTACTTCCCATACGACTACCAAACCGGTATCTATACTTAGGCGCACCTGTATCTGAATACCAAATATCTCTGTCAAGCGAAAATTTAGACTATCTAATCCAGCAACAATCTTCAATCCTGCTTGTACAGCGCGACGCGTTGCGTCTTCATGTGCAATCGGGTACCCGAAGTATACTAAGATACCATCGCCAAAATAACGCGCGATATGTCCATCATATTCTAAAACGACCTCTGCGACAGATTCACGATATGAGTCCAATACTTGTCGTAAATCCTCTGGATCCAACTGTTCTGTCAATGCAGTAGAATCTATAACATCGCAGAACAAAACTGTCAGTTGTCGTCTTTCTGCCTTGCTGATAGGGGTTGCACTGATTGGTATGTCTGTGTCACCAAGTTCGCGACCACAGTCACCACAAAAATTGACTGCTGGGTTCATAAAACCACAGCCAGTGCAACGTTTTTGCGTTAGGCTTTTCATAATTAATATTTTGTATTTCTATAATACGGACTCCGCAGCGAACGAGAAACCAACTTTAGCATTCAGTTGTTGGGTTTCGCTGCGCTCTACCCAACCTACAGGTTATTATGATCAATAGTCAATTAGGTATGGTAAAAATAGACTGTAGTGCTTGCCAAAATACCTATAAAGTAACGCCTAAAATTCACTCCGGAATTGTTGCAGATATTCCCCGAGTACCTCATCACTCGGTTCGCGTTTGTATGCTTCCCGCAAATAATTGAGAGCCTTATCTCTAATACCTATTTTCATGTAGAACGCACCGATATTACGATAGGGTGCAGCATAAGTAGATTTCAATTCTATAGACTTACGAAACATCCAACGCGCCTGTAGCAGATGATCTTTTGTAGACCCAATAAGGATATTGAGTGTAGTCTGTGAGTTTCCATGGTAAGGAAAGACAGCAGCACCCTTTAACTTTGCCTTTTCTTCTACTGCTTTTGCTATTTCAGTCGAACTCGTTTCAAAAACAATATATCCAGACTCTGTTATTTGTATTGCACGGTCAAACTCTGCAAGCGCGCCTTCAACCGATTTGTCCATAATCTGCCATGAGGGCCATTTCGGTCCCGCATATTTCAATCCAAGATCGTAATGAGTAGAACCGAGGTCGTTATATATTTCAGCGTTTTCAGGGCGTAACTCTAATGCCTGTTCATAAAGTTCTATAGCTTGATTGAAATTTTGTGCGTTGTAAGCGTTCTCAGCATCAATCCGAACTGTTTGAAACTCTTCACTTTCCTCGTTAGACTCTTGAATGGATTGTGTGTTCCTACCCAAAAAATATATAGTAAGAATCAACACAACAGACAAACAGACAATAATGAGTGTGGGTAGCTGCAATTTCATTTTCGTTCTCCATTGTCGTAGTTTAATGTAATTAATATCTTATTTTGTCTTTATTATTTTTACTTAACAGCAAACTCACTGTGTTCGCTTTCTATCACCCTTAAAACACCTATCTCCAACGATTGTTCCTATGAAAAGTGATAGGGATAGACTTCTGTTCGCCATTTCTCTCGAAGTAGACTTGAATTCTACTTGGTGCATGAATCCGTTCATCAACAATTTTAAAAATTTCAAGAGTATGAATTTCAATATCGTTTATTTGGTAGATAACATCCCCTTTCTTAAGAACCTCTGCTAATCCACTTCCTTTTTCAATGTGTGAAATGAGGACACCACGGCGTTTATATTTTTTTGCCCTCTTCTTATCGGGCTGCGTGAGTGTGAGTCCCCATCTTTGTGGTGCATATTCCCATTCCAGTGTCTTTAATTTCAAGTTCGTCTCCCTTTTTTTACCACGACGGATAAATTCACACTTTATGTTTTGGTTTAGCGGCAGTAAGCGTACAACCGCCTTAAAATCGGTTTCATCCTTAGTCTGATGCCCTGAGATGGACCGGATAATATCACCTCGTTTAATACCGGCAGCAGCAATAGGACTCTGTTTTTCCAGTTCCGATACTAAAACGCCACGCGAAAAAACGGATTTTTGTGAAGCTTCCTTCCCCAAAAGTTTTTCAGCCATTTCTTCTGTTACAGATTGTATCTCCACACCAAGATAAGGAGGGACAATACATCCGTGTTCTGTAATTTTCTCAATTACCTTTCTCGCTTTATTTGCAGGAATAGCAAATCCAACCCCTTGCGAACCACCGCTTGTTGAACGGATGACGGTGTTTATACCGATAAGTTCACCGTGTACATTTACCAAAGCACCACCACTATTTCCTGGGTTAACAGAGGCATCTGTTTGTATTAGTGTTTCATAAAAACGATTGTCTAGCGCCAGAGAACGTTGTGTAGCACTGACAATTCCAATTGTTACTGTTGGTTGAGCGTTGCCAAATGATAACCCAAAGGGATTTCCGATTGCGAGCGCCCATTCTCCAATGAGTAAATTATCGGAGTCACCCCATTTAATTTGGGGTAAATCTTCTTTAGTATCCACTTTCAAAAGCGCGAGGTCCGAGAGAAAATCGTAACCGAGTACATGCGCATCAAATTCTCGTCCGTCAGGGATGGCAACTCTGATCTTTTCTGCTTTTTTAATAACGTGATGATTCGTAAGGATATAACCATCTTCACTGATAATTACACCTGAACCGACTTCACGTAGGGAACGTTTGCGAATAGGTGGAACTTCTCCCCAAAATTCTCTCAAAAACCACTCATCAAGGGATGTTAGCTGCGTAACACTCTGTATAGCGCTGATATTCACGACTGCGGGACTTGCGCGTTCGACTGCTGTTACGATTGCTGTCCGTCTCGATTGCGTAACGGCACGTTGTAGGTCTTGCTCAGCGTGTACACTTGCTTGAAGCAAAAAACTGAACAGTGAAGGGACTAACACTAAAAGCAGAATTGCAATCCGTGGACGCTTACAAAACACAAAGAAATCTTTTAGTAAAATCCCTATATTATATGACAGAGATCTGTTTTGGATTTTGCTTGCCTTCATTCGTTATACCACAGAAACCTATTCAATCTATGCTTTCAATTTCAGAGAGATGCGGTACCCTTCTAATCCTGGGTCTGTATCAACAATTTTCTGCACATCCTCGTTAGAACGGCGTTTTGCGGGAAATTTTTCTACGTTTGCGCATCGGAGCGCTACCCTTGCACCGACTGAGCTTGCACGTCGAAGGTTTTCCAACTCCACCTTTTCCAATGTGTCATAAGCAGTATGTCCAAAACCGCGTCCAGATGGAACAGAAGTAGGGTCGCCCATGTGACATGATGGCACCCCCTCAAGAAAAAACGGAAAATGGTCGGAGTAGGAATGCACCTTCTGTCCTACAGGCATATCTGCATGCATCTGTTGCTGTGCTGTTTGAAAGAACGGTACCAACGTATCCCATTGATGCAAAACAATCCCTTTTCGACTTGTGCCGCCGGCTGCGTCCATATTCAACATGAACCGAATGTTATCTAACTGGTTTGCATGTACTTCAACATAGCGAAATGCGCCGGTAAGCCCAATTTCCTCCGTTCCGAAAGCGATAAATCGGATGGTACGTTTTAGCATATCCGATGTGTAGGTTGCTAACACACGCGCCGCTTCTATAACGGAAACCATACCTGAGGCGGGGTCATGCGCACCTTGCGAAATGTCGTGTCCATCGTAATGGCATCCCAGAACAATCATCTCTTCAGGAATTTCTTTCCCAGGTAAGTCAGCGACTACGTTCCATGAGGTGCGAGGCTCGTTAATGTCTGTCGTTTGCAGACGCATTGTCACCTTTCCATAACGATCAATACATCGTGTCAGAAAATCGCCATCTTCCTTACAAACAGAGATACCAGGAATAGGTGCGGGTCTGTTATTTTGAAGGCTACCGGTTTCTGGTCCAACGCCAGGGTGTTCACTCACAAAAATGAAAGCACTTGCCCCACCGAGAAATGCACGTTCATACTTTTCTTTCCGATGTACCCACCTACCAAGGTCTCTCGGTGATGAACTTTTCGCCATCACGAGTTTACCACGGGCTGTTTCACCAAGTCCACTGTATTCAGGAGGACTTCCATGTCCGACAGAAACGAGTTCACCTGTAATATCACCCGCCGGACAGTAAGGTAGCGAAATGCAGTGCAAAGTCCGTTCAATAGGTTCTGTGATTGTGAGCGTAGCTGCACCGCGTGTCCAACCTGCGTAGGGATATTCCTCCAATCTAACGTTTGTGAGACCGTAGCGAGTAAATGTTTCAGAGATAAAAGTAGCAGCCTTGTATTCTTCGGGGGTTCCTGCAAAGCGGGATCCGAAGTCATCACATAAAACCGTCAAATTCTCCATAGCCTCGCGGCTTGTATAAATGTCACCGACCATCTGCTGGTCAATGTTTAGGTAAGGATTTTTGTTTTTCATATTCTCCAAATAAGCAGTTTCTATTGTTGTGTAAGTAACGTGAACAAAGTTTTACACCGAAGGTCCAGCAGAGCGGGGTTCAGTTCTGGCATCTTCCTGAAAATTAATAAGCTTTTCTAAATCAATATCATCATCGGAAGCAGTGACAAGCACTTCGGGTGGCGATAATGTTTTCATCCGCGCAACTGCAATTTTCTTTAGCTGCCACGGATTCAAAATCTGAATCTGTCCGCGCCGTGTATCAATGACATTATGTTGTTTAAACGTTTTTAATAATGTCTCAGTTGTTTCCGTTGAACTGCCAATTAGTCTTGAGATACGCCTAATTGGTAGACGAGGCACGAACACAACACCGTTTCTATCTGGGGTCAAAGCAAGATTCTGTAATAGCAGTGCAAGACAAGAAGATGCGCTTCGGAACATAATATTTCTGAATGCATTGGCACGTTTACAATCTGGAGCAGCGGATGTTTTCAATATGCTGCGTGAATTAAGTTGTTCCTCTTGTTTCTTATTCCTATTATATCTCAAAAATGGATTAGTGGATGCTCCAAACACATTAGAGAAACCTAGCTGCCTCCTACGAGGTAGTGGTAGTGCTAAATGCGGTTTCCGTTTAAGAAAAAACGAAAAATCACGAATTGTCGCTGTGCCGAGCCAAACTTCAGTCAGAGTTTCCGCGAAGGTCGTTCGATTTTCATTCAAAACCCCTTCATCTGAGATTACTCCAAATATCTCGCCCGGTTCCAGCACATCTTTTGTTTCTGGGTCTTGCTTTTCATTGGAGTCTGAATTCTTAGAACGCTTTTCAACTTTCTCAGAATCAGCATCTGATAGATTTTCGGAAATTTTAACGCGCCCTTCTTTAATTAGATAAACACCTTCTTCGCGAATTCGCTCCTCGTGTTTTAGGTTTTTGAATGTGACTATCTGTGCTAACACGCGGGCATCTTCTTCGGAGAGGTCTCGGAAAACATGTATCTGTTTGACGTACCAGAAATGTTCTGTAACAAGATTTTTCATGCTTTACCTACAACAGAACGCCCGCCCTCGGAAGAAATCAACGTAGAATTGTATACCGAAAGAGTGTTGTCAGTATCTTGGCACCAGCTCGGATACTTCCGATGAAGGTACCACTAATTTTTGATGTGCCGATACGTTTACGATAACTGACTGGCACCTCACGGACATTCATCCCCATTTTGGCTGCTTTGAGTTGCATCTCTATTGTCCATCCGAAGTTTTTATCCTGCATGCCTAATGCCTGGAGTTGTTCGTAACGGATAGCACGAAAGGGTCCTAAATCGGTATACTGGACGCCGAAAAAGATTCGCATTAAAAAGGTTGCAAGTTTGTTCCCGAATTGTGCCTGCGGTAGCAACGCGCCCTTTTCACTTGGCACACGTGTGCCGACAACAAACTCCGCGAGCCCCTCTTGGATCGGTTGCACAAGCGATGGCATCTCCGTTGGATCATCGCTATAATCACCATCTAAAAAAACTATGATGTCCGCTACTTGAACAGCAGCGATTCCTGCAAGACATGCACTACCATAGCCTCTTCGCGGCTCAGTCACGACTTTTGCACCGTGTTGACGCGCTATTTCTACTGTCCGGTCGGTGCATCCATTGTCTACAACGATTATTTCTTGAACTAACGATTTTGGAATATCGTTGATGACATTTGCAATCGCGCCTTCTTCATTTAAAACAGGAATGATGACCGAAACTTTCAAGATTTTGCGCTCCAAAGATGGGAACGGAGATAATTTAAGGGGTCCTTAGCGCAGAGAATTACATTTTGGCAGCAGGTTCTTGTACTGTTTCAAGGAGGCGTTCAATAACTATATCGGTATCAACCCCTTCAGCCTCAGCATGAAAGTTTGTCAGCACGCGATGTCGTAGCACTGCCGGCGCTACTGCTTTAACATCTTCACACGAAGCGTTGTAACGTCCTCTGAGAATAGCTCTGGCTTTCGCACCTAATATCAGATACTGACCTGCACGCGGACCTGCCCCCCATCGCACCCACTGTTGAATAAAGTCAGGTGCATCCTTTTCTTTAGGACGGGTTGCCCGAGCCAGTTTTACGGCGTATTGTACAACGTTATCTGCTGCAGGCACTCTGCGAACGATTTGGTGCAACGCAACAATGGCTTCACCTGAAAGTGCTGTATCTAATTCTGGTTCTTCGGCGCCTGTTGTCGCAGAAATGATATTAACTTCCTCTTCCTCTGCTGGATAGTCTATAACGATTTTGAACATGAACCTGTCAAGCTGTGCTTCTGGCAACGGGTATGTGCCTTCCTGCTCAATTGGATTCTGTGTAGCAAGCACAAAGAAGGGTTCAGTCAATTCGTATTCGTTACCACCAGCAGTAACATGGTATTCCTGCATTGCTTCCAGAAGCGCAGCTTGTGTCTTCGGCGGCGTTCGGTTAATCTCATCGGCAAGAAGGATATTCGCGAAGATAGGCCCTTGAATGAACCGAATCGTCCTATGTCCTGTAGTGCGATCCTCCTCAAGCACATCGGTACCGATAATATCAGCGGGCATCAAATCAGGTGTGAACTGAATTCGTTTAAATTTGAGATTGAGGATCTCAGCGAGTGTTTTGATCATCAACGTTTTCGCTAATCCCGGCACACCTTCGACAAGGCAATGCCCACCGGCAAAGAGTGCCATCAACATCTGATTGATCACTTCCTCCTGGCCGATAATAACTTTTTTCAACTGCTCCACAATTGATTCTTGGCTTTTCATTAACTCTTCAATAGCTTGGACTTCTTCAGTTGCTGGCATCTACTCACTCCTTATATGGATGATAAAGTTGGAAAATATAATATCAACGCCTTCTATTATGGAAAGTGCGCTGCCTTCTACGGTTTTTGAGTTAAGATAAATCGTTTTGTGCTTTGGCTTGAAGCAATTCTAATAACATTCGTGAGATTAGAGATTTTGGTGGCTTCCACCTTTGGCGCGTGGAAACGAATTCTCTGTCTCATCTCTGCTTTCTGTCCAGATTTTGTATAATCCAAGTGGATTTCAGCGACATCTGTTTGGAGTTTTTGTGGCTCCGGTATCATCTCTATGACAAATGGTGCCTCCGCATCAACAGTGATTTGGTCTTCAAAAGTAAGTGCCTTCCCAAGAACAGCCGGATGGTCGCGTTCCTCGTCTCTTAACAATTCGGCATACGGATGTTCAGCAACAGGCAGTTCCAAAATGAATTGGTCGCCCATTTTGTATAGGTATTCCTTACATGACCACGTTAGGTTAATTTTTAATTCAGGTCCCAGTTGTTTTGTTTCCGAAATTTCAAAATGTTCCACTTTGGCACGTTCGTCCAATTCTAAAGTACTACGAAGAAATCGGATTCGTTCTTCACGATGGTCAACACCTAAAAGCCTCGCTCGCAATCTTGCGTTGAAATCTCCAGAAACCCGCAGTTCCTGCGTAACCTCTACACTCAAATCCTTTTTGACTTTGACATGAATTGCAGTCCGCCTCACATTTGAATCTGCTGGGAGCGCAGGACTCTTTTGAAAAGCATAAAGGAGGCTTTTCACTTTTTCTCCGTCAAGTTTTTCCTGATCCTGGATAGATGTGTCTGCGGCATCTACACTAATTCCGTCCTTTGTTGGTGCATCGGTATTAATAATCAGGGTCCATCGATTTTGGTCACTGGCAGGAAAATCGCCAAAAGCACATGTTTGGGCGGTCGGGTCAAGCCATATTAAATCGTTATCTTTCCCGCCATCTACTGCAAGAATCATGTGATTAAAATATGCAAGCGATGGAACTTCTGGGACAATTTCACTCGCCTTGCCAGCGGAGATAAGAACCGGGTAAGAATCAATTCCAGCGACACGCAGCATCGTTGAAAGTAGCGTTGATTTGCCTTTACAATCTCCCCATTCACCCTCTAATACTTTGGCGGCAGGATACGGTTTGATACCCCATATCCCACGCTCATCTCCCGCGTACTTGATGGTTGTCGCAACAAATTCATAGAGCCTCTTGATTTTTTCCTGACGTGACAATGCCCCGGTGAGTATCTCTTTCGTTTTTTCCTCAATTTCCTTCGTAATTCTATCCTGTTCACGAATTAATGTCGCGTACCACGTGATCAATTTATCCCATGAATCAATTGAGGAGAGGCTAATGTTATAAGCAAAATCCGAAACAGCAGGCATCAAAGGTTCGCGACGTAAGGCTGGCACATCTTTCGTTTCAAATGTATAGGTGCGACTATAGTTGTTTTCAGTGACAGTTGGCTCGATTGAAGGCCCATCTACTTGGTAAAATAGCGGTTTTTTCTTCGGAATATGTGTCGTAAGACGGTAATATTGGACAGGCACATCAACCTGAAAATAGACTTGCCGCCAAAATTCGCCCTTCATGGCACTTCGCGGGTTTCTGGTAGAATAGGCGTAGTCAATGATACAACCGTCGGATATCTTCGGTAATTCAAAATACATCAAACGGGTATTAACGTTCAGTCCTGCTTCAGCAGCAGCAGCTGGTGTAATCCCGCGAACGATTTTACGTTCCTCCAATTCCCCTTGAGTACCATCAGGTTTAAGTGTTCGCGCATGATGGATAGTAACATCATCCGCATCCTGTGTATAAGGAATCCGAATTTCACCGAAATGATACCCATCTTCATTGAATATTTTGACGACTCGTCGTGTAGAATAAACACGCCTGCCATCCTCATCAATGTCATGTACTTCTGCTTCCCACAGCACAACAGCACTGTCCTCAAGGTTTCCTGGTTCGGCAAGAGCGTTTTCAATGCTCTTTTGTATAGCTTGTTCGTCTGCCTCGCTAATAAAATTATACGGCAGTGACGATTTCCCTTTCATTTCTACCTGTTCTTTTTCCTCTTCCTCTGGAGGGTCCTCGCCATGGACATGACCATTGTCCTGTGTATGCGGAGCCAGTGATTCGTCTTGTTCTTCTTGCGGGTTTTCTACAGCACTTTGCTCTTTTGGCGGTAGAGGTGTGCGCCGTGTTCCTAAAAATGTCTTATCAGTGAGTGTTCCTTCACCATTTGCTTCTAAATCCTTACGCGAGGCACGACCATCACCGTTATCATCAAGATGAGGATGTTCTGCTTGCATTGCGCCATCTTGTGCATACCATTCGTCAACGCGAGTTTGCATCCAGAGAAATGCCTCTAAAAGTGATATTGCTCCATCGTCGTTTGTATCTGCAGATGATTCAGAGAAGGCATCAACAAAGATATCACCGAAACCAGCTTGAGAGGCATAACCTTCACGTGAAGAACTTGATGTAATAATTATGCGTCCTGATTTGCTGATTTTTTGGACTATCCCTGCACTATATGGAAACCCAAAGACGAGTAGCTGCTGTTCAGCGCGAATGCTGTTGATACTGTCAGTATATTCTTGTTGGCTGATATCGCGTCCTGGTAAATTAAATTTTATACCGGATGGGCTGCGCGTTGCGTGTCCAATCATGAAGAGGATAAACCTGTCTGATGGTTGAACCTTTTCAGCAAGCTGGGCAAATGCCTCTAAAACCGGTTCTCGCTTTACCTCACCCGTGACGAGACCCGGGAGCGTGCCTTCATCCTCAAAAAGGAAGGTAATCTGCTCTGGGGCAAATCCGTATTCTTGTGTAAGCAACTGGTGGAATCGTGAAGTCGCACTCCAAAATTGGTCATAGTAGGATTTCTCACCGCCAACGCCACCGAGAATTAGAACATAATCTGTTGCAAAAACTGTTGTGGAAACCGATAGAAAAACAGCAAGGATTGCTATGATAATTCGACGCATTTTTTATTTCTCCGTTTTAGCATAGTGTGTATTGGTAAAAATATAATTCTACATTATTGACAACGCGCTTACAAAGCACGCTTATCAGTGAAATGAAGTTAATTTGCAATTACAAATTGAAATCGCCGCTTGCGCCACCGGTTTTCTTGACTAACCTTATTTCTGATATACACATTTCTCGGTCAACGGCTTTACACATATCGTAAACGGTCAAACCAGCAACGGATACGGCAGTGAGTGCTTCCATCTCCACACCTGTTCGTCCGACGGTTTGCACCTCTGCTTCAATCGCTATCTTGTCTTCAACAATCACTACATCCACACGAATAGAGGTAAGATTAAGAGGATGACACAACGGAATGAGTTCACTCGTCCGTTTTGCTGCCATATAACCTGCGAGTCGGGCGACTTCCAAAACATTACCCTTCTTCATCTGCTGTTCAGAGATGCGGTGGAGCGTTTCAGGTTGAGCCGTCACATGTCCTTTGGCAATAGCGATGCGCAACGTTTCCGGTTTCTCCCCAACATCAACCATCCGAGTATTGCCTTTTTCATCAAAGTGTGTTAGTTTGTTCATCGTTCAACTTACTGTTTGCTACTATAACGGGTTCTCTATAATTTCTTTCATTTCCATCATAATTTCTTCATAGGTCTGGCGGAATCGTTGGAGATAATTCCCGTTTCCGTGATACGCTTCAACATCACTCGGATTGGGTTGAATAAGTTCACCGCGTTTTAGGACAGCAGCACTAAATGCCTCCACATCAAACGGTTCATCTATATGATCACAATGTGCTTTCACACCTGCTACAGCAGCACCGAGCGCAGCACCTCCTTTTTGGACGGGGACGACAGGTCTGTTCCAAATTCCTGCGACGCGCCGCATAATTTGCGGACTCCCAGTCGCGCCTCCTGTAACATATAAAGGGTCTTGTGATGGTTTTGTAAAAACCTTGGAATAAACATAAACAGCTGCAAGGCTTGTCTCAATTATACCCGTATAATCCTTCGCTAAATTTGGAGTTTCCGATTCTGCTAAGCGTACAAAGTCAAAGGCATCAGAAACAGGAAAAGATTCCGTTTTTGGTTGCCAAAATGTCATGAACTGTCCGGGTGAAACGTTTCGCAAAGCTGCTTCCGCCGGTTCATATTCCTCTTTTGCAAGTCCATAGTGATTTCTAACAGCATCCCACACCATAGCACCATTGGTGCGGCACCCGAACATAAACGGACGACCAATGCCGTCATACATAGCGTTTGCAAAACCTTCTGGGTCAAGTGTGTCTCCATCTGTTGAGACCATATTGACAAAACTTGTGCCGAGACTGAGGAGATCTCCTGCAACAGGAACCTTCGCCTGCGGATTGTCCCCTGACCCTGCTATGATTGAACACGTTTCAGAAAATCCATACCTTTCCACAAAATACGTCGCGATATTCCCTACAACAGAATCTGGCGGGGCAAGTTCTGGCAATTTACTCAGTAATTCTTCTGGACCACCGGGTAAGCCTTGTGCCGTTGCTGCTATCAGCTCGTTATCCCACATCTTGTTCCGGTAATTCATAAGCGACATGCCACATCCGTTACCAATATCAATCGGCACTAATGGATTTGCCGACAGCACTGCGGGGATAAAACTGCTAATGAGTTGGATTTTTTCTGTCGTCGCGTAGGCGCGTGATGATTGTTCTGCCACACGGCGGAGCACGGCACCCGTGAACCGAAGCGGTGCATCTGAGCCAGAACGTTCAATCATCTCTGTTTTCCCACCAACGGCTTCTCGCACATGATTTGTCTGCACAACTGTATTGGCAGTCATCCAAATTGGTGCAGTGGAATACGAGAAGACACCTGCTAAAAGCGTGTTTAAATCTAATCTACTACTTTCTGTCCTTTGTAGATTGGAGAATATAATCGCAGCGTTTCGGTTCAGATAAACATGCCCGTGCTGTTGTCCCGATGTGTTGATAGCAACGATATTCTCTAATGCAACACCTGCCTCGCACATGTCAGCGAACATTGCATTGAGTGACGCAAGGAACATCAACGGTGGTTGTTCTGCTTCACCTTCAGACTTCGGTGGTAAGATATAGTCCTCTCCGATACCGAAGCAGTTGGTACGTTTATCAGCGCGATAGTCAATTGCGTGTTCAAAATACTTCTCTGCTGTGTCTATATCAATAACGATTGCCGATAAACTCTGTGTGCTTGAGTCTAAGCCGAGTGCGAGACGTTGATTTTTATGTTTAGTCACTGAAACAATTTCCTCTCAATTCTGGTTGATATGGATATCTGCAGTCTATGTCAACTATCCAGTTCAATCGTCTCCGTAACCTATTACTCGCTGCCGTTGTTCATGCCCAAAATGTGAGTGAACGCCTCAAAGTTCTCTGCGCGTAAAGCTTCGTTATGCAACTCTTGAAGTCGTTCAAGATCCTTGATGTTTTCCAATTCGGGTCTAAGCACTTGAACGTCGCGCCCAGCAAACCGAAACTCAAGCACCGCAAAGAGATCTCTAATAGTACTTTGTCGTGCCCCTCGTTGATAATACTCTTCTCCCGCCGTTTCTACGAGATGTTGATATACTGAAGATTCTTGCACGATTCCCTCCTTTATAAAATCTGCAATTGCTTGATGCGGGTGAATTAAACCACTCATCACCCACTGTGATACGAGAAGATTACTCCGAATATCTGTGGGCAACGAGAGTGTCTTTGTCCTTTCGTTACATTGAATTGCCCATTGGAGCCGTTCCATGCCAACCGGTGGCTGCATCAGCGGCGCGAACGGCATAAGCCCAGCATTTTGTTCATCAAAAACAGATTGCCCATCAAGTTGAATGAGACGAATCACTTTGTACTCAACAATGAACCGGTAATTAGGCACGTCTTGCCTGTAACCACCTGGATCATTCTGCCCGGCATTGGAGCGGAGATAAATTACGTGAGAAAAGATAGGCAAGCCGTATCTTTCATAACATCTACCGAGATAACCTACGTTGCGGCGCGCCATTTCAAGATCGGTGCTGTCGCCAACTTGAAACTCAATATGCACCAAGACCAATTCATCACCCAGTAGCACCTTTATAAGATTATCTGTCCGGCGAACTTCTACTGTCGTCAATTCACCTTCAACAAATTCTATAAACTCAAAATCGGATCGTTCCAAGACGGTCTGCAGGATGTCTTTAGGGAATTTCTGTAAAGTATCTTTAGTTACAATATCATATCTACCGTGCGGCAGTGATGCAAAGTCTGAATCAGGCTGCTCTCTTACGTAGATCATATCAATATTGTACTCTATTCTGCCGTTGAATATCAACCTTCTTTACAGTGCACCTATTCTGAAGAATCAATTCCCTGGATAGGCACGGTTTTCCAATTCAGCGATGAATTTTTCTGAGGCGATAGCTGCCGCTGCACCTGCCCCTGCAGCGGTAATTGCTTGACGGAATACGTGGTCATGCACATCACCCGCGGCAAAAACGCCATCTATGTTAGTGCGCTGCATCTCGTCCACAACGATATACCCCTGCTCGTCCATATTTATGACATCTGTGAACAGTTCTGTGTTCGGGATATGACCTATAAAGATAAACACACCGTCAATCGGGAAAAGTTCAGTCTCATTCGTTTTGACGTTTTTGAGTTTGGCACCCGTTACTTTTTCGTCATCTCCGCAAATTTCTTCAACAATAGTATCCCAAATAAACTTGATTTTATCATTTTTGAATGCGCGTTCCTGCATAATTTGGCTTGCACGGAGTTGGTCTCGGCGATGGACAATATAGACCTCAGAGGCATATTTCGTTAAGAAGATGCCTTCTTCCAATGCTGCGTCCCCGCCACCAACCACAATGAGTCGCTGGTCTTGGAAGAAAAATCCGTCACACGTCGCACAGTATGAAACACCGCGTCCTCCATATCCCTCTTCGCCAGGAATGTCCAGTGTGCGTGGTGAAGCACCAGTGCAGATAATTACAGATTTAGCGTGGTATTCTTTTCCATAAGTATTGACGACAAATGGATGTTGCGCGAAATCAACCGCTGTTACTGTATCAAATTTAACCTCAGTGCCAAACCGCTCTGCTTGTTCCTGCATGCCTTGAATGAAGACTGATGCCTCGTTGCCGAAAAATCCGGGGTAGTTCTCAAGGTCAAGTGTTAACGAAAGTTGCCCGCCAAGTGCATCACCCGTGATTAGAACCGGTTCCAGCATCGCACGGGATGTGTAGACACCTGCGGCAAAACCAGCAGTCCCACCGCCAATTATTACGATATTTCTATTTTCAATGTTGTTTGTATTTGTATTCATTGTATATTCAATTGCTTAAGATTAGGTATCTCAGAGTTGGACAGACGCGCTTTGCAAACGCGCCGATCAAGGTGTATTGTTAATTGTAAAATCTATTATAATTATTCTGCGAATGGTGTTACGGTTAATCTCGGAATTCCATCAATAATCGGATAAGATTGCTTGCAAAATTTACAGTAGAGATTTTGTTCTCCCGATGTAATCTCACCTTTACACTGTGGACAGGCAAGGATTTCTTTTAGTGTTTTCGTTTGGCGGTTTCTACTTTTTGCTAAAGATGATTTTACACGAGATACAATGCTCCGCGGGACAGCACTTTTAAGCATCAGCCAAAAATCTTTGTCAGTTTGCTTTGAAAACGTAGATGTCAGAAGTTTTTCAACAGCCTGTGGAGATTGTAAATCCAACGGCGATTCTTGTTGATCCAATATCTCGTAATCAATCTTACCTTCCCATTCATACTGAACAAGAAAGAGGTTATGATGCGTAATATGAAACTTCCTCCAGTACTTATCTTTTGCAGCCAACGTGTGAAAAAGCTGACCAAATTCGGCTCGCTTATCGTTTTTTTGTAAAACCAAACGACCATCAATCAGGTTTACGACCCAGTTATGATAATGCCATCCGTATATCCGTTCTCCAATCTCAGAAGGTGTTTCAATATAACCGCGAGGCGCTACACGTATCAACTCGGAAATGAGTAAATCTGGATCCTCAACATGTTCCAAAACATGTGCACAGATAATGTAGTCAAACGTCTTGTCTGCAAAAGGGAGAAACTGCCCGTCTGCTTCCACCATCGGCCGGTCCGCGACAACCGTCCCGCCGCGTTGTTCGTCATCATCTATGAATTTATCGCATAAAACATCTGATCGTGTTTTGGGGTTGTGTCCACTTCCGATCTCTAAAACAAAATCGTCTGCACGAATGTTCATTTTTGGACAACCATAGTGATATAGGGACTGATATATGGAAACATATTTGCAATAAATTTCCCTTTTATGCCAAAGCCAACGGCTTTTTTGACGATACTGAACCCGTTCAGTTTGAAAAATTGTGCAAGATCAATCGGGTTCGCGTAATACGCGCTGTCGGCATCACCGCCGATAGCATCTGCTTGCAAATCTGGGTCACGATAAATAAAGTGCGGTGTTTTTGTCACAAAACGCTTTTTTATGTAAAGTCCGCAGTTCCGCTTAAACTGTTGCAATGCTTGCCGTTTTGTTTCTCCCCAAACAGGCCTGCCGGGTTTACCACACACCAGATTGATCCAATCAAGAAAAGGTGTTAAGGGCGAACATAAGTTTGGTCCGGAAAGGACAATCTTGCCGCCTTTGCGGACAACCCGTCCCATCTCCTTCAATGCTGTCTCCACATCAGGTAGATGTTCTATTAACTCGTTTGAACAGATAACATCAAAAGACTCATTATCAAACGGTAGTTCCAAAACGTCACACACCTGATAGCGTAGTTTCGGGTTTTCCCAGTTCCGCGCTTCCTCAAGAAACAGCGGTGAAATGTCTGTTCCAACGACATCATAGTCTGCCTGATTGAGCAGCCGAGCGGAAATACCGTTCCCACAACCGAGATCCAAAATATTAGAACCCGACGGTGCATAACGGGTGACCAATTCTACATAATGTCGGAGGTAGACTTCATCATGTGCAGCTAAGAGGTCTTTATAGGTTTCCGACGTTTCGTAGAACTCACGCATTCGCTGACGGAGTTGCAATGGTGTTTCAGGTATAGGCGTTTCCATCATATTAAGAGATACTATATACGTTTATTTGCAGTCCAGTAAAAAATAATTGGATTGTCAGAGTTCGTCTATAATCCATTCCCCATCGTGTTCTGGATTATAGATTAACCCTTTTTTGATGTCAACACAAAGATCAAGCAGTTCCAAAACTACGTGTCCCACAAGAACCGGCAAATCTGATGGTAGTTCCGTTACATCAAGCGTTCCTTCTCGCTCCAGGACCGTAAATCGAACTTCCGAATAAATAGTCCGGTTTACGATGCCGTTTGTGGTTCTTACCGGGGTACTGCTAACGGGTGTCAAGCCGAGTTGTTCAATGACCGGCTTCGGTAATGCCAACCGAGTTGCCCCTGTATCAACAACTGCATCTTCAATAGTCACTTGTCTAACCTCTTCAGGTTTGATGTAGCCAGCTTCCGCAAGAAACTGATCTGTACGATTCGCAAGTGTTATTTGGGTTGTATGTTTCATGATGTTGTTCCTTCTGATCGGAATGAGGAATCTTTGTTACTGCAAAGGACACCAAGCGTTTCTAAACCTTATCTGTCCGTAGGACGATGTCGCTTACACATACTATGAGCGGAGTGTATTCCACGGCGCTTCATCAAAAACATCAATGAGTTGGTATCCTTCTTCCCCTTTGCTTGGACTCAACGTAACAAACAACTTCGCAGGCTGATTTGAGACATTAAAAGATGCGTGAACAATATCCGCTGCAATGAACACAGAATCACCAGCATTTAGCGTTTGCTTCTTATCTTCAAGCCATTGCTCTACGCTACCTTCTATAACGTAGATAACCTCTTCCTGGTCGGGATGTTTATGAAAATCATGTCCGTATCCAGGTGAGAGGCTAACTTCCATTGCAACAATATCTTTTGCGCCTGTTGTTGCTGGGCGGCTAAGCCACCCGATTGTTCCCCAATCTAAATTATCTCTTTCAACTTCTTGAGACGCTATAAATTTTCCGTTCACGTTATATATATTCTCCTTTATTTACTAAGAGAGTCGTCTTTCAATCTCAATTCTTGTTTCTTTTCAGAGGATGTAGGTGAGCGTGTTTAACTCACCATAGGCGTCAATTTAAGACAACATCTATGTTTTTATGAACCTTTCTCAATACACATTATGATTGAGATTGTCCTACATTTAGCCCCAGCGGGGCGATATGTTTATAGCAACCGGTATTGACACTTCTCGAGCTCCGTAGGAGCGACATATAAGTTATACACATACCGCCTCTACGAGGCTCAAGAACACAGGACAACGCCTTTTCTATAAATATACCGCCTCTACGAGGCTATAACAAACGTTAAAAACGGATTCAATACCTTAAATTGACAGTTATGGTGAGCGCATTAAGCTCACCTACAAGAAATACTTGAATAATGACTGTCAATCCTTTATTTATGGGATTTTATGGTCCCCCACGTTGTAGTTAATTTTGCACGTGGATCAACAGCAGTACTCGATTGATATCCGGATTCCATCTCAGCGATAACTTCTTCTTCACTGAGAGCGCGATTCCAGATACGAACCTCGTCAATCAGACCGAGAAACCTTCGATTGGCACCTTCCGCTGTTGTTCCGACATAAACAACTGACGTATCAGCAGCGCCAGGCAGAGCATTTTTATCACCAAATTCACCGACCATTTCGCCGTTTAGCCAATAACGGTGTGTGCCATCATCTACCTGCCCAACAACATGCTGCCACTCATTGAGTGCAATCTTTCCTTCGCAAACGCTTCCGCTATTGCCAGCACTCAAATGTAAGCATTCACTCGGTGATTCTGTGTAGAAACTGTAAGAACGCGGACTATTACCCTTTGAAAGGATACCTTGCCAACGCTGTTCATTCGGTCCCATGTGTCTTTCTGCATTAATCCATGCCATTACGGTTACACTCGTTTCAACGGTAAGAATCGGGTCGTGTGGTACTTCAATCCAATCACTTGTGCCATTAAATTTAAGCGCCTTTCCGAACTTACCATCTACCAATTGAGGGGCACCCGTTATAGAACCATTATTAGCATATTTTGAATGGTCAATTGTCATGTCCCCATCAAGCTCATCAAAAGAGAAATAGAGGATAAGTGAATCATCTGATTCATCTGCGGCGTTAGCGTAAAATGCAACAAACACGGTAAGAATTAATACAACAAAGAAACTTCTCATTAATTATTTTCCTCCAAATTTTACTTCGGAAATCCCGAAGTCATATCATTAAGATTACAGTGACAGGAACAAACCGTATCACTATTAATTGAATTTATCGTTTTTGAGTTTTAATAGTTCCCCACGTCGTTGTCAATTTTTGACGTGGATCAACAGGAAAAAGCTCAAAATGTCCTTTCTCCATCTGTTCAATAACTTCTTCTTCTGTAAGCGCACGGTTCCAGATGCGGACCTCGTCAATCAGACCGAGGAGCTCGCGATTTCCTTCATGTGTTCTCCCGATAAGGACATTTGCGGTATCAGCTTTGCCGGGAGGCTTCGGTTTTCCTCCGTATTCACCAACGTTTTTGCCGTTAATCCAATACCGGTGTGTTCCATTATCCGACTGCGCAACAACATGCTGCCACTCATTTAACGCGACTTTCCCTTCTTGACAAACGCTTCCGCCACCGTTAACACTGAGGTGCATACATTCACTCGGGGATTCAGTATAGAAACTATAAGAACGAGGGGCATTGCCCTTTGCAACAATTCCTTGCCAACGTTGGGCATTAGGTCCCATATGTCTCTCAGTATTAATCCAAGCCATAACGGTAAAATCCTCATCAACGGTGAGAATATCATCATGTGGCACAACAACCCAGTCACTTGAACCGTTCAGTTCGAGCGCTTTACCGAATTTACCCTCAACATGTTTTGGATTACCCATCATTTCACCATGGTTTTCATACTTTGAATGGTCAATTGTGTTTTTCCCATCAATTGTATCAAAAGACATGTAAAGGATAAGCGATTCCTCTGGTTCATTCAGCGCGTGGGCAAAAGAAGCCACAAACGCTATAAGTGTTAACATTACAAATAGAGTTTTCATTTTTCCTCCTTATTTATATAAATTAGAGAGTCTCCGCAAGTCTTTCTTGGATATACAGCAGAAACCCTTCGCGGACGAATCAAAATGACCGTCCATTTTATCGCTGTTGTGCCTTCAAATTACCCCAAATGGTAGCTAATTTTAGTTTCGGGTCAACAGCGAAAATCTCAAAATGCCCTTTTTCCATCTGTTTATTAATCTCTTCTTCAGAAAGGGCACGGTTCCAGATACGAACTTCGTCAATCATACCGAGGAAATATCTAATATTTCCTCCTCCCGCAGTTCCGATAACAACAGGTGATATATCTTCTAAACCGGGAGGGTTCGGTTTGTTTACGATTTCTCCAACTTTCTGACCATTAATCCAATAACGGTGGGTTCCATCATTCACTTGCGCCACAACATGTTGCCATTCGTTTAACTTGACTTCACCCTTGCAAACACTACCACCACCTTGTGGTGGGCCTACACTGAAGTGCAAACATTTACTATTTTTCTCAGTCCAGAGACTATAGGAACGTGGGTTGTTCCCTTTTGCCAAGATACCTTGCCATTGCGCCTCATCAGGTCCTGTATGTCTCTCAGTATGAATCCAAGCCATGACCGTGACATCCTGATCCACGGTAAGCGATTCATGGTGTGGAATTTCAACAAATTCGGATACTCCGTTAAATTTAAGAGCTTTTCCGAATTTGCCCGCAACATGTTTAGGATTACCCATCATTTCGCCATGGTTTTCATACTTTGAATGGTCAATTGTGCTTTTACCATCAATCGTATCAAAAGACATGTAAAGGATGAGCGAATCCTCCGGTTCATTTGCTGCATGTGCGAAAGATACTACAAATACTATAGAGATGAGTATTACAAATAAAGGTTTTATTTTCATGAATAACAGTGCCTATAGAAAATTAAAATCAGTCAACGATTGGAACGATTTTTTCTCCTTCAACAACTAAATATCTCTGGTTAACAGAAAGAAGTGTGCCTTTGTCAATTTGACCAGTAGGCCATTGCACCTCAAGCGTATCAATCTGTTCCGCTTTTCCAACGCCAAAATGCACACGCAGATCGTGGAAAGAAAGATAACTCCCACCGCTCTGCACCTCGCGATACTGAACGTGTGTTCCGGTTATTACCTTTATTTTTGCGCCAATCCCAGAACGGTTACTTTTCTGCCCGACAACCTGAATTTGTATCCAATTGTTCCTATTGCCAATCGCATTTTGAAGTAAGTCTGGACGTTGATTGCAGTTGGTAACAAGAATATCAAGGTCACCATCATTGTCGTAATCGCCAATAGCGGCACCACGACTGACCTTTTTCAAGGCTAAACCATCTGTCTGTGGCATGACATTGGCGAACGTACCATCACCCAAATTCCTAAACAACAAATTCCTTTGTGGATAGGTCACGTGCTTTTCAAGCACAGAGATGTTATCCATCAAGTGCCCATTCGCTACAAATATGTCTTGGTACCCGTCGTTATCATAATCAAAAAACTTTATACCCCATCCAAGGTAACCGTGTGTTACTTCGGCTATTCCTGACGCGATAGTACTATCAATAAAAAAATTGCTATCGTGGTTATGATAAAGGGTATTTGTCTCTGTCTGATAGTTGCTGACAGTCAGGTCAGGTTTTCCATCGTTATCATAGTCACCGAAATCGGTTCCCATTCCAGCTTCTTCTTTACCCATATCATTGTAGCAAACGCCAGAAATTAATGCAAGTTCTAAAAAATGTCCTTTTCCATCGTTTTGAAATAAAAAGTTTGGGTCTTGATCGTTCGCCACATATAAGTCAGCGTCTCCGTCACCGTCGTAATCACCGAATGCCACACCTAATCCGTGCTGAGGAATCAGGTCAGAGGGGCGATATGCGGTAGAAACATCAGTAAAAGTGCCATCGCCACTGTTTTTGTAAAAAGTATCGTGAACTGCAGGATAGGCATGAGGGCCACAATAAACATGGACACCACGTTCCTTACACTGTTTATCATCCTTCGGATTATATGCGGCGTAGTTCGCTACATAAAGGTCTAAGTATCCGTCATTATCAAAATCGGCAAAAGCACTACTCGTTCCCCAGTTTAGGTTACCAACCTGAGCTTGTTTTGTAACGTCTGTAAATGTTCCATCACCGTTATTTTGATAAAGTTGATCTTTGCCAAAGTTGGTAACGTAAAGATCAAGGTCCCCATCATTATCATAGTCACCAACGGTAGCACCTGTACCGTAAGCCCTACTGCCCACACCTGCTTTTTTTGTAACGTCTGTAAATGTTCCATCACCGTTGTTGCGGTAGAGTTTGTTATGTGGTGCTTTACCTTGTGTATTCTCTGTTTGAATCGCACCGTTGACGAGATAGATGTCAAGGTCCCCATCACCATCATAATCAAAAAAACCGCCGCCGGAACCGAGAAATTCATTGAAAAGCCTTTTACCGCTTCTACCATCGGTATGCTCAAACGTGATGCCCGCAAACTCGGTAACGTCAACAAAAATAGATTCTGCTGAAGCGGGTACGCAGTATTGAGAACATACGAGATTCGTGATGAGTGCTGATACGAATAGGAGATAGAAATACGGAGTGCGAAAATAGTTAATCTTTAACATAAAAATAACTGATAACTTATAGAAATTTACCGCTTCGTTTGTCCCTCCTTTTTCAGACGTTCTAATTTGTTCAATGCCGACCAAGCGTCCTTATCATCAGGTTCAATTTGTGTAATGTGTTGGTAAATGTTAATTGCTTTTTCGATGTGTCCTTGTTGTATATAAACCTCAGCCAATCCGTGATATGCCAGCGTAAGTTTCGGCATTTTTTCTATAGCCTTTTGTAGATGTGCTTCTGCCTTGCCAAATGCTTTTTGGACAGTATAAAGCCATCCCAATCGAACATGTGCTTCAACAGCATTAGGATTCAATTCAAGTACCTTATGGAAAAGCGGTATCGCTCGCTGTGACATGTTAAGATTCATATACAACCGTCCCAACTTGTCATATCCTGCTATAAATTCTGGATTCAACCGAATTAGTGCTTGGTAAGTAGCGACTGCTGCTGATATATGCTTGTGCGCGACATGAATTTCCGCTAATTTCAGTCGAAGTGCCGCGTTTGATGGGTCTTCTGCCAAAGTGCCTTCAATTGCATAAGTCTTGTCGTAGTAGGTTTTCATCTGCTGGAAGAGTTTTAGTTGTTCCGCTGCTGATTCCATATCGCCAACGAGTCGGTAGGCCTTAGCAAGGTTATAGTAGGCGCTCTGAACATAAGGCTTCTTCTGAATTGCTATCTTATAGTGTTTTACCGCTTCCTGCGGTTTGTGCTGCATAAGAGCAATCAAACCGAGCCATTCATAGACTTCAGCAAAATCAGGTTTAAGTTCGAGTGTCCGCTTAAAGGCTGTCAGTGCCTTGTCAAATTTCGCTTGATGTGTGTAGATATAACCGAGTCGGTAATACATATCTGCATCTGTAGGACATCTTTGAACTGCTTCCATTGCTTGCTGCTCAGCAATATCTAATTTACTCTGTTTGCAGTATATTTCCGAGAGCGCAAGATGGGTAACCCCGTATACCCGATCATTTATAGGTATATTTTGCGAGTCAGCAATTATAATAATCTGGTCGAACGTCTTTATTGCTAATTCCAACTCATCTTGTAACTTATAGACATTCGCCAATTGAAAAAGCGCACTTATTTCTGTCGGATTTCGTGATAAGATTGAATTGAAGGCATCAACTGCCTGTGGGTAGAGTCGGAGTTTGACGTATTCCACACCTTGTTGCATTTCCGATACTGATGTTTCAGTTTTACTAACAGACGGAATGAGCAACAAAACAGTAGTGAGGATTAAAACTCCGTAGGCAAACATGGAATTTCGTTGTTTATAAACTGCTTCCATGCTAATACTCTCAATCTGATTGTGTCTGTTTATCCAAGACATCTTGAATCCAAGATAAGGCTGCCATACTTGAGGACCAACCGATAGAAGTGACCGCAAGTAGCGCTACCTGTTGGATCTCCTCCCGTGTGATGCCTTCGCGGAGTGCGCGGCGCGTATGCGAATGTACTGCACCTTCAGACTTCGCACCGATAGCCAACGCAAGCTTAACAAGCCGGACGGTTTTAGGTTCAATCGGTCCGGCGGTGCCGCACGTTTCACCTAATGCCTGATACGCTTTCCAAACTTCAGGGTACTCATCTATGACGCCCTGCAAAAAGTCAGGTAATTTATCTTTCATTGTTGGTAAAAAATTTAGCTAACTTCTTCTTTCTGTGGTGTTTCTTTTTCCTGTTGTGCAGTCGTTTCGGTTTCATCCACCTGATCTTCTTTGAGTCCAGCCTTAAAATTTGTAACACTTTTACCAAGTCCGCGTGCTAATTCGGGGATACGCTTGCCACCGAATAAAAGTAAAGCAACTAAGACTATAGCTATTATCTCCCAATGACCAAACATATGTGCCTCCAAGTTTTAATGTTATTTGTGCACTGAAAGGATGCACAATTATGTTGTAGAATATATTACCACATTAAAAAAATAATTTCACCTAAATTTTACATTGAGCCATTTAAAAAACTTAACAATAACGTCAATACCTTCGCCAAAAAAAGTTCGCGGACCTACTCAATGTGGTTTGCATACGCAACACACATCTGAAGACGAAACAGCAATCGCACATCTTATTATTCAGTTCTGACTTGACATTAGACGCTGATAAAATGATAGATTATTACGCACTCCGTTTCCAACTTGAGTTCAACTTTCGTGATGCGAAACAGTATTGCGGATTAGAAGATTTTATGAATGTCAACAAAACACCTGTCAACACTGCAGCAAACTTATCCATTTTTATGGTGAATGTAAGTTCGAAACTTGCAGCACCATTGCGTTGCGAACACGCTGAGTTTAGTGTTTAGACCTAAAGGCACGATACCGAGGATTGAAATATTACAGGAAACATTAAAAATACTTCCGCAAAACCTGAACCGATTGTTATTCAGCAAATCTCTAAAAAGATAACTTCTATCGGTGCTATTCATCACACATAACCTGAACTAAACCCTGGATAATTGGCGAAGGTATTGATTATTTTTCAAGATTAAAATGAAGCATACCGTTGTCTTCTGTGCCTACGTATAACGTGTCTCCATCAACAGCAAGAGACGTTACGCTATCAGGAATTTCTGAAACAACCTGTTCCCAAGTGCCGCTTTCCAAGCGATAGATACCTGTGTCTTTGGTAACACCATAAAGCGTATTTTCATCAACAGCCAAGTGTTCCATGATGAGATTTGTCCCCTCAGCATCAGTGACGGTACGCCAATGCCTTCCATCATCTGATGTAAGAATACCTGCGTCCGTTGCTACATATACAGTAGAACCCGCAAATACGATCTCTTTGAAAGTTTTAAATGGAAACGGCAGCGCTGGCGTAAGATCAATCCAATTAGTTCCCCGATCAAACGATACGACGAGGTGTCCATCTCGTTTTCCGACGTAGACGGTGTCCCCTGAAACAGCAAGTTTGAGCTCTCTTTCTATCATTTTCCAAGACAACCAAACAGTTTCTTCCTGTCCGGTGTCATACCATTCAGTATCACCCGGTTCCCATCGGAAGAGCTTAAAGTTGTATTCGAAATAAAACGTATTGCCACTGACTGCAAACGGACCTCTTAACCCAAATCGGTAAAGATGGTCTTGGTATAATCGGCGAAAGTTTTCGGCTATATAACTCATTTGATCCAACTGTTTAAAGAACTGGTTTGCACCCACAGAACTTTCTTGCAACTGTTCAAAGTAGGACTTATCTGATCCTTTAGCAGGTCCTCGATGCAGCAGGTTGGATAGTGACGATGAGCTAAAGACTGGCATGCCTTTAATCGGTACTAACGTATTGCGATCCTCAGAAATCCGATACAGACTCATGAGAGCCCAGCTGGTAGGTCCTCGACCTTTTGCATATAGCACACCATCAGACTCTGCTATCCGAGTAAAGGCAGGTATATGTTCTTGAATTTGTATTTCTGGATTCACCACACGCCAAGATTTTCCCTTATCACTGGATTTAAACACCCATTTATCTTCCATCATACCTCCGGAGAACATCGCATAGAGGTAGCCAGATGTGTTTTGTTCTTTACTTGTCTTGACACAAATTAGGTCGATAATTTTTTCTGTCATCTCTGGATTAAATCTTGTCCACGATATACCTCCATCAATTGATCGATAAATTCCAGAATGCCCTTGTAAATAAAATGTATTTTCATTTAACGCTACTGCATTGTGAACACTATAAGACATCAGTGAAATATTGGTGGTTTTTTCAAGCGTCCATGTGTTGCCGTTGTCAATTGAGCGAACCACCGCAGCACCCCGCCACCCTATTATTAATAACGTGTTGTTCATTGCGGCCAGCGTTGCCTGAGGTTCATCTTCAAACGGTTCAGCTCCCATGATAAGCGAGGCATTTTTCGGTGTTATATCTGTCCACGACTGTCCTTTATTGGTTGATCGAAAAAGCCCCCAGGTCCGTTCCTGCGGTCCAACATTTTGCCAATCCCATGCTGTCAGGGCATATAGATAATTTTCAGTTCCTGCAAGCGAAACAATTGTTTTAACTTGAGGAATCGGAACAGGGATCGGAAATTGCATACGTTGCCAACTATCACCGTCAAGGTAATATAGGCCTGTGTTTGTTGCAGCAAATAGCGTGTTTTGAATTACCTCCAATGTGTTCACTTCCCCTATCAATAATCCCTCGTCAAGAACAGACCACGTCTTTCCAGTGTCCTTAGAGACGAAAATTTGATTTTCAAAGGCAAGGTAAAACCTATCATCCATCACCTCAAATCCAACGACCCATCCGTCTGGACATTTACCGACTGAAGACAATGTTTTACCACCATCCCTTGAACCATATAGTTCATTGGGGTTGTGCCGACCATCATGAGTGACAACAATATAGAGTATATCGTTTGACTTCGCCATAGAAACTATATCAGACGGAATATCTGTTTGTAGTAAAGAAACAATATCACATACGGGTTGCCATTCAGTTCTATCAACTGGTAGTCTATATAGTATTGAATTGCTCCTACCTCCACTGTTAAAAACATATATTTCACCCTCTTGTGTTGAGAATAGGGTCATTAAATATCCTGAGCCTACTGGTCCGTTTTCCTGAATCCACTGCTGTTTAGGTGCAACTATGTCTTCTCCTTCTGTCTGCGCTGCAGCCAGTAATACCTCATCCGGTTTCTCTCCGCGGTTATTGCTTTTACCAAGTACATTTGAACTCCCAAGCTCACGCCGAACATCTGGCTTCGTGTCAACATTTAACACAACATGGGTATCAACGAGTTCAACGGTTGTTTCAGCTTGTGCATCTAAACTATAAGGTTTCTGAAAAAGCGCTAAGTATCGACTACCTATACCAAGCATCAACACAATCAAAATAGCACTTGAAGAGGCGCAGCGGGTTTAAGACGATTGATTTCTTGCATGATGTTATCGGTTAAGTTAGGTGAAATTTGAAAATGGTCGAGAGCTTCTCTAATCATTGTTTCCTCCTTTTGTAAACGTTGCTGTGCGCGGCGAAGACGACTTCTAATCGTATTTGCTGATATACCTAAAAATGCACCAATTTCTGAACTGGACATCTCACTGAAATAATGTAATGTGATAATCGTGCGTTCACTTTCTGGTAATTTTGCAAGCAACTTCTTAACGACATCGCGTTGTGTTTCTGCGGTGATCCGCGAATTTTCATTAACAACATATTGTGAATATGTTTCTTTTTCAATCTGCGCGCTGCTTGTTTCTTCCAAAGGCTTTGTCAATATACGCTTTTTACGTTGCCATGCAAGACAGCGTCGTGATGCAATCACATATAACCAACTGGCGAAACGTTGCGGTCTCTTGAGTGTGCTTAAGTTCTGATACGCTTTCAGAAAGGTATCCTGTGTAATCTCTTCAGCGATGTGGAAATCCCCAATTTTTCGCCAAGCCAGCGCGTGGACAGACTTTTGATATTTTTCCACAAGTTCGGTGAAAGCGGTATCATCACCATCAAGAATACGATGAATGAGTTGAACATCATCGTTTTTCATGTATCACCTCCGATCGTCCTATAGTGACGCGACTAAAAGGTAAAACTGGTGCATAATTCTGCATGTTTATAAATTGGATGGTTGGAAACAGTGAAATACTATTCTACCAAATCAGGAGGGTTTGTCAAGGTGGGAAAGTATGTCGAATGAAGGGAAATGGAAGCAATAATTGATTGACAGTTTTCGCTATTTATGATCGCGAGGATTGCCATCAGTTGTAAACACTTTCAAAACATCTTAAGAATAACAAACACGCGATCAGAAAAGAGAAATATTACAGGGATCGTAGTTTCCTTAATCGGAGATGCTCCATAAGAATATGGCACCATCAACGCTACCACTGGCAAGCATTTTGCCATCTGGCGAAAAAGATAAGGCGTTTATCCGATCAACATGTCCTTTGAAAGTTGTTAATTCGTTCCCAGTAGAAAGGTCCCGCAATCGAATTGTCCCGTCCCGGTTACCACATGCAAGAATATTGCTATCAGTGGAAAATGCCAAAACGTTCACGGAATCGTTTTTTGCTTTAAGAGATTTCAGTTGTCTGCCGGTACCAACATCCCACAATTGAATATTAACAGGATCGCTGCTCGCAAGAATTTTACCATCCTCAGAAAATGCTAAGGAATTGGTTTTTCTTGAGGGGATACTTAACATCTGTGTCCCAGTACTTGTATCCCACAACCGAATTGTTCCGTCGTCACTTCCGCTTGCAATCATTTTTCCATTAGGGGTGAATGCCAATACGTTAATTTTTTTTGTATGTCCCTTGAGAGTGGCATGAGACTTCTTATAGGGAACAGCCCATAAGTGGACAGTAAATCGGTTGTCCTCAGTTGCCCATTGTGAATTTTGATCAATCAGAAGCAGGTGACCATTTTTATTTATAACAGTCGCAAGCATGTGACCATTTTTAGAAAAAACAGTTGGACCATACATTCCAATAGAACTGAATGAACTAAATTTCTGCCCTGGAAGTTCTGGTACATCTCCTTTGTGAGATTCAACTGGCACTTCAGATAGTTTGTTCCCTGTGAGTGTTTCCCACACATTCAATCTGCCGCGTACACTTTCGATGACAGAATCAATCCCTCCTTTTATCTCAAGCGTGAAACCACTTACACCAGTCAATGTTCTGCCATTTGGTGATAAGACCATGGTAGTGAAACCAGTATCAATGTCTATACGGTCAGAAAGTTCTGTAAAGTTGAACGTATCCCATAACCTTATTGTTTTGCCCTGTCCGCTTGCCAAGATTCTACTATCTGATGAAAACGCTAACGTTGTAGACCCATGCGTATGCTTTGTTCGAAAAGAAGACAATTCTTCACCGGTGTTAACATCCCATACTTGGATTTCACCGTTCCGGTTCGCCCTCGCAACCGTCTTAGAATCGGGTGAAAATGCCAACTGACCAAATTTAGAGTCTAACTTTGTTTTCGAAAGAGTGGTACGAAGTGTTTTAGTCGCAACATCCCATAACTCAATTTTTCGAGACCTCGTCTTCGCCGACACCGTCGAACAAGCCAAGGTTTTCCCATCTTTAGAGAAATTCAGGATATGCCTATTATAAATATCCAGATCTTTAGTTAACGTTTTTATCAATTTTCCGGTGGTTACATCCCATAAACGGGGTGGAACATTATCATAATCAGCGGAAACAAGAAGAGTACCATCTGGTGAAAATATCAACTTTGAAATACGTTCTTTGTGGCCTTGAAGTGTTTTCAGATGTCGTCCGGTTATAGCATCATCCAACCGAATTTTACCATCTATTTCCCCGACCGCAAAAATACCTTTGTTGCCAACGTTGTTAAGGTATAAGTCTGTGGCTGCAACTTCATGCCCCCTAATGCGTCTCGGTATTCCTCTTAATCCACGTGGGGGTGCAGGACGGAAATCCTTTTTTACGCCAGTAGTAATATCCCATAAGTGAACTGAACCGTCGTAATAGTCACAGCGAAGGGTTTTGCCATCGTCAATAATTCTTAGTGCTTTTATCAACCCATCCTCTATTATTTTAAAAGTCTTTAAAAGTTTTCCGGTTGCTGTATTCCACAGTAAGATTTTACTATTCAATCCAGTTGCCAACGTTCTACCATCTGGAGAGAATACCACTTTCCCTGTACGTGATGTATGGTCAGTAAGCAGGGCAAGTTCAGCACCCGTGCGAACATCATAGATCCAAACACCAGTAGCACTACCTACTGCAATTTGAGTTCCGTCTGGTGAAAAGCTTATGCCATCTATGCGTCCTTTGTTGAGACGCGCTGTCGCCCTTTCCGGTAAATTCCACCGAGTATAGTCCCCTTCATCACCTAAAACCTGATTCGCTTTCTCTCCATCACCATTATTTCTACCATCCGTATCGGAACGTTCCCCCAGTTGATTTCGGACATCCGGTTTTGCCTCAGGATTCTGAACGACAAGTGCGTCAAGGAGTTCGATTGTTCTTTCAGCTTGTGCATCCAAACTATAAGGTTTCTGAAAAAGCGCTAAGTATCGACTACCTATACCAAGCATCAACACAATCAAAATAGCACTTGAAGTTTACTTGCAGAAGGCGCAGCGGGTTTAAGTCGTGCGACTTCTCGCATAATGTTATCGGTTAGGTTGGGTGAAATTTGAAAATGGTCGAGTGCTTCTCTAATCATTATTTCCTCCTTTTGTAAACGGTGCCGCGCCCGTTGTAATCGGCTCTTAATTGTTCCTGCAGAAACCCCTAAGAACTTGCTAATTTCTTCGACTGTCATTTCACCGAGGTAGTGGAGCGTCATTACCGTGCGTTCGCTCTCCTTTAACTTCGCGAGCAGTTGTTTGACTACATCGCGTTGTGCTTCAACAGCGGTTTGAGCACGTTGTTCTACGACATGTCGGGAATAAGCATCTTTTTGTCCCATGGTTGTCTCTGCGTCCTCCAACGGTTGTGTTCGTATCCGTTTTTTGCGGAGCCAAGCGTAGCATCGGCGCGTCGCAATAACATAGAGCCACCCAGAAAACTGGTTTGGATCTTTTAGACTTCCCAATTTCTGATATGCTCGCAAAAAGGCGTCCTGTGTAATCTCTTCAGCGATGTGGAAATCCCCAATTTTTCGCCAAGCCAGCGCGTGAACTGGCTTTTGGTATTTTTTCACAAGTTCAGCGAAAGCGGACTCATCGCCAGCAAGAACCTGTTGGATTAGTTCAACATCGTCGTTTTTCATCAGGTGCCTCCAGAAAAGATAGGTTCAACTTTTCATATTGAAACCTTGTGACGCGACTTAGGAGGAAAACGGTTGCATAATTCTGCATGTTTATAAATTGGATGGTTGGAAACAGTGAAATACTATTCTACCAAATCAGGAGGGTTTGTCAACCGTGGTGGGAAAGTATGTCGAATGAAGGGAAATGGAAAGGTAATTCCGTGAACCTTGATTTTCGAATCAAGGTTATGAGACGTAAGGAATTACCCGATTGAAATCGCAATAGGTTTGCAAGACAGCTGCTTTCACCTATTTAGATGGCACATTCCAAAGAAGGACGGTGCCATCAAGGCTGCTTGTGCTCGCAAGTAATTTCCTATCTTTGGAAAACACTAAGGCACTGATATTACCTTTATGTCCTTCATAAGAAGTAAGATGTGCACCAGTGGTAGACTCCCATAAGTGAATTTTACCCCCTATATCTCCACTCGCGAGAAGTATACCATCTGACGAAAATGCCAATTTGCAGATTGCAAATTTATGTGGTGCTTTGAAAGTTCTAACACGTTTTTTGGCAGCAACGTCCCACAATTGGATCTCTCTATCTCTAATTCCAATTGCCAAGTTTTTCCCATTGTGATCAAACGTCATAGAATAAATACCGTGCCTTTCCAACGTCAACGTCCGATTTTTCAGGACCCCTAACACTTTTTTTATCAAATTTTCGGTTGTATTGAGCGTGGCAATTCGTTTGTCGGCGTGCGTGTCCCACAAGAACACTTTACCTGATCGATTATCGGTTGCGAGCATACTTCCATCATGGGTTAGTGCCATAGCTCCCTTAGCCGATTGATACGCCTTTTCTGTGAGACTGCATAAATGTTCGCGGCTGGTAACATTCCACAACTCAATCTTATTGTTATTATTGTTATTCTCATTTTTAGTAGCCAATGTTCTGAAATTTGGAGAATATACATATATTGGGAATGTATGTGTTGTTCCATCGTCCCAAGAAACTGCGAGTCCCTGAGCGCGAGCCAAGTTCATAGGAACAGTGTTAGCACTAATCCTGGTTCCAGTAGTGACATCCCACTGAACAGTGGAAGTGAGTCCTACAGCATTTAAGATATTATTATCGCTGGCAAAGGTTAAACCGTCAATGTTGTTTTTTCCCGTACTAATTGCGGTCAGTTTGTCGCCGCTGTCTGTATCCCAGAGTTGGATATTACCATCACTTCCGCTTGCTAACGTTTTGCCATCATGAGTAAACGCCAACGTCGTGATCTCCTTTGCATAGTCTTTAGCAAGGGTCCGCGGTTGTGTATCCTTTTTTATTTCCCACACATCTACTGTACCAATTTGATTCTCGGTAACAAGAATTTTCCCATCTTGAGAAAACAGGTGGTTTTTAGGCAAAACTACAAACAGATCTTCATCCAAAGTAAGAGAGGCAATTTCACTTTGGGTGACAATATCCCATATCTTATAACTTGCCCTTTCTATAATATTCCCGTTTCTATCATAGCTGCCGCCTTTTCTTATATTAAGGGTTTTGCCATCATCTGAAAACTTTACGTCCGATGTAGATTGAAACTCAGCAATTTGTCGTTTATTAACAATATCCCATACCGCGCAGCTTCCCCTTGTGAAAGTATTCCGTGATATAAGTGCAAGGGTTTTGCTATCACCTGAAAACCTTACGTCTACATATTCAGGGAGTGCTGCCAGTTGTTCGCCGGTATCAACATTCCAAATTTCAATAGGACCTGCAAAGCGTGCCCATCCATTAGGACCTGCAAAACGTGTCCATCCATCTGGTATTGGAATCCGATAATGACTCTTACTCACAAGCATTTTGCCATCCGGTGAAAATTTCAGTTCGTTCACCCGTTTCACAGGTTGTTTATCCAACGGTAAAGGTGAGTATTCTTGCAAATTGTATTGTATAGGAAAAAGTGTGCCATCCTCGCTATAGTTCGTGAGAAATGGCTTTTTGCCATCTTTCTCTTCTGGATCCGGCGGTATTCTGGCATCCTTGATGAACGCTGCGTCATTTGTACGAGCTACAAGCGTTTGTATTTCTTGACTGGTCCCTCCATCTTGTATGCTACGTCCATCTTGCATGCTAATTGTGCCATCCTCGTTTCCAATAGCATATTTGACTACGCCAGTGGGGTCAACAAAGACATCTAACGCACGCGTCCAAGGGATGCCTTTGATTTTAATTCTTTTTAAAGCTCCGGGATGGAAAGTTTTTAAATGTTCTCCGGTCGCGATGTTCCAGAACCAGACCGTACTATTCTTATTCACACCAGTAAGTGTTTTTCCATCGGCTAAGAATTTCAAAGCGGAAAGTGAATCGCCAAGACTATTGAATTTCAAAAGCAGCTTTCCACTCTCAACATCCCAACTCCGAATTATGTTGTCACCTCCAACACTGACAAGTTTTTTGCCATCCGGCGAGAACGTGACAAGTCCTATTAAATCTGTATCTCTTGTAAGTAAGGAAGTTTCGGCACCTAAGCCAATATCATAAAGCCATACGCCGGTAGAGCTTACAATAGCCAGACGGGTACCATCAGGGGACAGCTGCATATCGGTTATAGTCCCTTTTCCAAGTCTCTGTTTTGCACCTTTAGGTAAATTCCACCGAGTATAGTCCCCTTCATCACCTAAAACCTGATTCGCTTTCTCTCCATCACCATTATTTTTACCCTCCGTATCGGAACGTTCCCCCAGTTGATTTCGCACATCCTGTCTTGCATCAGCACTCTGTACAACAGGCGCGTCAATAAGTTCAACTGCCATCTCAGACTGTGCATCTAAACTATAAGGTCGTTGGAAACGCGCTAAGTCCTGACTGCTTATGCCAAGCATTAGCACAATCAAAACTGTACTTGCAGCGCCTATCACCCATGGCACCAAAGGTTTACTTGCAGAAGGCGCAGCGGGTTTAAGACGATTGATTTCTTGCATGATGTTATCGGTTAGGTTAGGTGAAATTTGAAAGTTACTAATTGCTTCTCGGATCATCGGTTCCTCCTTTTTCAAGCGGTTCCGTGCACGGCGAAGTCGGCTTTTAATCGTGTTTGCGGATACACCTAAAAATTCGCTCATCTGTTCACACGTCATCTCACCGAAATAGTGAAGTGTGATGACGGTGCGATCACTCTCCTTCAACGTCTCAAGTAATTTTTTGACGACTTCCTGCTGTGCCTTGTCGGTAGTTTTTGCTTGTTCCTCTGCAACATGTTGTGAGTAAGCATCTTTGCTTGTCACAGGTGTATCTATATTTTCCAATGTTTGGTGCCACAGACGCTTTTTTCGAAACCATGCGAGGCATCGGCGCGTCGCAATAACATAGAGCCACCCAGCAAACCGTTGCGGTTCTTTGAGGGTGTGAAGTCTTTGGTATGCTTTGAGGAAAGTATCCTGCGTAATATCTTCAGCGGTGTGAAAATCGCCTATCTTCCGCCAAGCGAGCGCGTGAACCTGCTTTCGATATTTTTTCACTAATTCAGAGAAGGCGTTATTATCGCCTGCAAGCGTACGTTGAATTAGTTCAGCGTCGTTTTTCATCGGTGGTTACCTCCGCAAAAAAATAATCCCAATAGTTCATTTCAACACATAGTGACGCGTGAGACGACAAAACGGGTGCATAATTTTACAAAAAAAATCAATTTTGAGACGGAAAATTTTAATTGACATCAAACGAAGCATTCTTGACAAAACATCGGAACATGTATAGAATCTCCATTAAAGCAATGGGTATAGAGATTGAACATAAATTATCACGTTGTATGTGTCCACGAAGCACACTACATATAAAAGAAAGGAACAGACAATGATTCAAACTGCTTACAAGGAGACGTATCGTCCGCAATTCCACTTCACACCGAAAACTAACTGGACCAACGACCCAAACGGATTGATTTATTATAAGGGAGAGTATCATCTATTCTTTCAACACAACCCATTTGGTATCAATTGGGGCAACATGACGTGGGGACATGCAGTTAGCCCTGACCTTGTTCACTGGAAACAACTACCGCACGCTATCCATCCCGATGAACTCGGCACAATTTTCTCCGGTTCTGGCGTTGTAGACTGGAACAATACTGGTGGATTCCAAACAGGCGACGAGGCAGTGCTGGTTGTTTTTTATACGTCTGCTGGTAGCCATGCCCCAGAGAAAGTGCCGTTTACGCAGAGCATCGCCTATAGCAACGACCGTGGACGGAGTTGGACAAAATATGAAGGCAATCCTGTCATTGAGCATATTGTCGCAAGTAACCGAGACCCGAAGGTAATCTGGCACGAACCGACACAAAAATGGGTGATGACACTTTTTCTTGACGGAAATGATTTTGCCTTTTTTGGTTCTACGAACCTAAAGGAGTGGGAACGACTCTCTGATATAAAGATACCAGATGGAGAATGTCCAGATATCTTTGAACTTCCTGTTGATGGCGACCCCGAAAATACCAAATGGGTTTTCTGGGGTGCCGGTGGAAAATATTATGTCGGTGATTTCGACGGCACAACCTTCACGCCAGATGGTGAATCACAACGGGCAGACTTCGGCGCAAACTTTTACGCCGCACAAACTTGGAGTGACATTCCGGATTCCGATGGTCGCCGCATCCAAATCGCTTGGATGAATGGCAGTAATCCTCCTGAGATGCCCTTTAATCAGCAGATGAGTTTTCCATGTGTGTTGACACTTCGGACGACATCAGAAGGTATCCGTATGTCCCGCGAACCAGTGGCAGAGATCGAAAATATACATGACTGGACGCATGCTTGGAGCAACGTAACGCTTAAACCCGAAGAAAATCTACTTGCGGGGTTAACAGGTGAACTGTTTGACATCCGCGCAGAGATAGAACTCAACGATGCGTCGGCTGTAGGATTCAATATTCGCGGTCAAGATGTGCGATACGATGTCGCTGAAAAGCAGTTGACGTTCCTTGAAAGGAGCGGTCCTCTTGCGCCACAAGATGGTAAAATCCAATTACAGATTTTAGTAGATCGCATCTCTATTGAAGCATTTGGCAATGCAGGTGCGCTCTCAATGACCTCCTATTTCCTCCCCGACCTTGATAATGCAGACATCGGGATTTATGCGGAAGGTGGTTCAGCTACACTTGTATCGTTAAAAGTCCATGAACTAAAATCTTCGTGGATATAGTTGCAGTAAAATCTAAAACTCCCAGACATTTTTTGGGTTTATGGCGTTTGTAGTCGCGCAATTTATTGCGCCTCTTACATTTGCTTTACTGATAAGCGATCTTTGTAAGCGCGCTATGAATAAAGCGTCGCCGTTAGGTTGCGTCTCCCACCCTGATTGCGGAATTCGCACAGATAAATGCCCTGCCATACACCTAAATTTAGGTTATGGTCAGTAATCGGAATGGATACAGCAAACCCAACAAGCGACGCTTTGATATGTGCAGGCATATCGTCATCGCCTTCGATTGTGTGTTTGTAGAAAGGTTCGCGTTCCTTTACGAGGCGATCGAAACTATTGGCAAAATCTTCACGCACCGTAGGATCATCATTTTCATTGATGGTTAATCCTGCGGAAGTGTGCTTAATAAAAAGATGGAGAATCCCCACTTTCGGCAACTCGCCAAGCGATTTCATAATTTTATCTGTGATAAGGTGAAAACCACGCGAGTATTCAGGTAAGGTTATCTCAATTTGCTGGATCATTTTATGTGTTACTACTGGTCGATAGAATCAATTTGTGATTCCGACTTCTTCTCCTATTTGTAAAGTTCCTGTTATGATACCACAATCCTTTGATTTTTCAAGGAAATTTGGTGAGATGAATTTCTTGACAATTGCATTGTTACAGGATATAATGGTTTATCTTTAATCGTGTTTAACAAAGGAGATGGGCATGGAAAAAGTTGATGCAGCCAAAATACAGAAACAGGGTGTTGAAGAGACCTATACCTTCCACATTCAAAAAAATGGTGAAGGATGGGTTGGGTGGATACAAGAACTTCCAGAGATAATTGCCGAAAAAGGAACAAGAGAAGAATTACTAAAAACATTAGCAATTGAGTTTGGAAAAGTCTTAAAAATGTATGAGACCCAAGCAGAAACGTGGGACAAGCAATTTGAAAACGACGTAAAGGCTGGAAAACTTGACCGCTTCGCGGAGGAAGCACTTGCTGATTTCCAGGCGGGCAAATGCGAAGAAATATAAAACATGTAAAAATTCCGCGTTTTCGGAAACATTACCAAGACCTTCCGCGTTATGTTCAGCAACTTGCAGATAAGAGTTTTGAACTATTAAAGCAAAATCCAAGACATCCATCTCTGGGTTTTAAGAAGGTTAACACGTACTGGTCAGTGAGAGTAGGAATTAACTATCGAACGCTCGCTTTTGAAAAGAAGGGACTTTCTTCTGGTTTCGGATAGGAAGGCACGACGAATATATGCGGTTAATATCATCATAGTTGGGAATTGGTACGGTTCTTTGGCTAACTCAAAATAAGGAACTTTATGGATATTATTTGTGCCTCTATCTGCTACCGAGGTTATGCTGAAGATGAGGTGGCAGCAACTTTGGAATACGCACCGAAAATCGGCTACCGCGCTATGGAGATTCACGGACCGCTTATATGGAGCGTTGATGCTGTCCACGCTTTTGACGTAAAAGGCATGAAAAGAGATATTGAAAAGTCAGGCATGAAGTGTGTTGGACTCTATCCTCCCGGTTGGGGTGGAAACGGCAATGCCGATGTCCACGCGCGGGCAGAGGCAATAGCGAAATGTGTGGACATTGCCGAACAACTCAATGCAACACATCTAACAACCAGCGGCGCACAACGTAGAACTGAATCTGGCGCATTAGACAGAGTTATTGCTTGTGCGCGCGAGGTGTTGGCGAGAATCCCCGCAGAAAGCAAAATCAAATTGACACTTGAACCACACCACGGGAATGTCCTTGAACAACCGGAAGATTTCCAAAAAGTGTTAGATGCTATTCCTGATGAACGGGTAGGAATCTGTATTGATACGGGACACTTCCATACATCCGGAGTCAACACGTTTGCTGCTATTCGTCAGTTTGGTTCGCGTATCTATGCGGTGCATCTCAAAGACCACATCGGTGCTGTATCTGTCGGCATTGGGCGTGGTGAACTCAACCTACAGCAGATTATCATGACACTCCAAGAAGCAGGTTACCAAGGAAACCTAACATTAGAACTTGAGGTTGAAGACCCAGAAAACCTACCGCGCTATACTGAAGAGGCATATTTCTATCTCAGTGGAATGTTAGGTTTGCGACTGTAGCAAAGCAGGAGTAACTTTTACTCTTGCCAGCTCGCAATAAAATCTGCAACGCCGAAATTCGAGGGCATCTCATTAAAATAGTACCGCATCGGTCCCGATTGAAAACCCGGCAAAAAATGTTCTTCGTCCGTTTTAAGGAGTGCGTCCAGCGGTTTGAAACGTTTCCACAGAACAACCGCCTCTTCCGGTGTGAAACGTTCTTCAGCAAAAGGCGGTCCCCAATTTAGCGTGATGGAATGAAATCCTTTTCCACGGTTGCGGAGGTCTTCAGGAATATCTTCAAGTTCACACCCGTGTGCCAGCGCAACAAAACAGGCAGCTTTACATAAAAAGACTGTAGATAGCAAATTTCCTTTCTCACCTCTATCCGGATGTAACTTTTCAAGTGCTGTGTGATAGGCAGTAGCATCTTTTTTAATAACAGCGCGCAGTGCCTTTTCAGTCCACATTTGCATCTGCTGACTGCGCTTTTCCCACCGATCAAACATCTCCTGCACCTGTGGTGATAAATACTTCATGTAATCAAGGGTCGGGTAGTGTGTGAAGTTTGAGAACCCACCATGTATCGTGCGACGCATCTTCTGGCTGTAGTTACTCCCCCAGTGTAAGATTGGCAAAATATAGGCTACACCGTCACCTGCATTAAGATGTGTTTGCACTCCATTGCGCAAAGGCACTCGTGGATCCGCTAACAATTGTTGGTTTTCCTCATCTGTGTTCACTCGCAAGTGGCTACCCGGTATAACCCATAACACACTATCGTCGTAAAGCGAAAGATTCCACTGCACGTAGCGTGGACCCGTTTCCAGAATGTCATCAAGATAGCCTTGTAGCGGTGCTGTATCAATCGGGTGATGGTCGCGGTGCCAAGCAGCAGCTCCCCGATCATTTACAGGATTACACATCAGCATCATTTCAGTAACACCAGCGTCATTCACATTAAGCAGTTTGCTACTGACGTCTTGCATGTTTTCGTGTGCCCAAATTTCGATTGTACTTGCTGTTTTTTCGTCTACAAGTCCAGCAAGCGGTTCACGTCCGAGATTTAAACGTGGTTGTGCCGAAGTTTCCCACACACCTCCGGGTGGATCGTTTGGCTGCCGTTCTTTCGTCCAGATGTCGCGCTGTCGTGAAACCATCAACTCGTAACTTTCCCGAAGCGCATCCAGTTCGTTAGGAGGAATCACCTCTCGGAGAACGAGATACCCCTCTTCCATGAATTGGGTTCGATTTACCTTCATGATTTTCTCCAATGTGCGTCTAAACGGAGCATTATACCATTTCTATAAAATAACATACCCTTTAAGAAATAGACCGTTCGTAGTCGCGCAATTCATTGCGCCTCTTATATTCTAATTCAAAAGGGAAATTCATTTATAGAATTGGTATTAGCAAAGCCGTTTTAGTTGCTAAACGTTAGCCACGCCCAATATAGAGTTGTCCTACGGGTAGAACTGTCGCCTCTAACATATTGATATTAGGTGGCAGTGTTGCCATGAGGACAGCAGCTTTAGCAAGCTCGTCAACCTCCATCATCGGCTCAGACGGAGGGAATGGGTGGTTCTGAATCCGTTCAACATAAGTGTTGCCGGGTTGCAAGCAGCTCGCCGTAATACCGTGCGGTCTACCTTCCAATGCTATTACCTGTGTCAATCCCCATATCCCGAATTTGCTTGCACTGTAAGGTGCGCTGCGGGGACGGACACGATGTGCAGAAATGCTACCAACGTTGATAATACGTCCGCCTTCACCTTGTGCCTTCATAATTCGCATCGCTTCACGCGAACAGAGAAACGGTGCACGGAGATTCACACCTATCACCTTATCCCATGCTTCCGTTGAAAGTTCGTCTATCGGACCACCATCAAATGCACCAGCATTGTTAACAAGGATGTCTAAACGTTCATATTCAGTCATCGCTTTTTCAAAGAGTGCCTTAATTTGTTCCTCATCGGTGACATCAGTAGGAACGGCGAGGACTTTAGCTCCCTTTTCGCGTAATTCATTGGCTGTTTGCGTAAGTAGTTCTTCATCCCTTGCAGCGATAGTCAGACTCGCCCCTTCCGAAGCAAATCCCTTCGCGATTCCTTTCCCAATTCCTCTGTTGCCACCAGTTACAATTGCAACTTTTCCATCTAATTGTCCCATTACAGATTCTCCTTTAACAATTCTAACAACAAACTTTCTGTTCTAATTGCTTGCACCTTATTTCCTGCAAGTCGCATTGCAGAGAGATGTGCATGTAAAAATGCTAAATCTTCAGGCGTATCTACGTCATACCAAGGCGGTAGTAGTTTGAGTGTAGCTTTTATGGTATCAATACGTTCTATTGTCTGTTGAAAAACATGTGTAGTGCTCCATGCAATTTCCTCAAAAATAAACGGAACCGTTCTTGCAAGACATCTCGCGGAAAAACCGATAAGGTAATAACCACCATCCACACTTGGACCGACGACAATATCGCGCGAGTCGAGACCTGCAACCGCTTCAAGAATATATGAAAGTGGCAGTGTTGGACTGTCGGAACCAACGATTAAAATCTTTTCATATCCGTTTTCGGATGCCCATAACGTTCCTGAAGTGAGACGTGTTCCGAGGTCTGTGCCTGTTTGCGGAATGTAGATAACATCCTCTCCAATTAAGGCTTGTAAATCGCTTTGACTTCCAGGGGGTGTATACGCTACCACCAAATCTACGTTTGAGAGTTCCGCAAGTGTCTCACACCAATCCATGAGAAAAGCACGATATAACGATGCCGCTTGTTCGGAAGATATTTTTGGAAGCAGTCGAGTTTTGACCTGATTCGGGATCGGATTTTTAGCGAAAACAATCAGACATGTACTCACTTCAGTATTCACCTGCTATATCTCTTATTTCAATAAACTTGAATAGCATTCACTCATCTCAAATTTATCAGATACCAGTTAAAACGTCAACATAGAAATGATATGGCAGAGGCATTCAATTTTCGCGAAGCACTCTTGTCCGAGGGCTTTGTCCGTTCGATTTAACAACAAAAGCGTTTATAGTCACGCAATTTATTGCTAAATGCGTGTATGGCATTCGTCGCCTCTTTTAACCTTTGGCAACGCTATTTTTTACTTTTGGATTAGAAAACGCTACAATTGAATGCCTCTGATCCACTGCAATCAATCATTGACTTAAAACCTATTTTTTGATAAAATAACCTAAGTTGCCACCTATGTAGCACAATCTTCATACAGTTTGCGCTACGAAATTTCGAAAAAAATGAACTATTTTGTATTATAGCGGATTCTACAATTAACTGGACATCTGAGCTGTCCGAGGGAACTCCGATTCCCGACTATTAGTGGTTTCGTGAACTTATTTACATAATTTACTATAAAAACGGTGTTGACATGTCTAAAATCTTGTAAGTAGCAACTTAGATTATGGTATAACAAGTCTAAATCCCGAAGCAGCATCTGCCGAACGCTTACTTGCTGGACGGCGTGGACATTGGTCAATAGAGAACAAGTCGCACTGGATGCGGGGGACGGTGCTTGGAAAAGATGTCTCTCCTGTTCGATGTTGTGCCAGTTAACATTTGGTATGTTTATATCTCACATGTTCGTCTCGTTTGGGTTTGGATTCCGAAACTTTTCCGATACCTGACAGCCTTAAGGTAGGAGGAACTCCGATTCCCGACGACAAACGGGTCGCGATTCGGAAATCGCTCCCGCCAAATGCCAAAAGCGTATTTGGCGTTGATTCCAGAATATGAACAGTTGTGAAAAACAACAAAACTGATACGTAACTTTCGAATATCAAGACGGTCACCGTATTTCTTGGGTCTCCCAGGTTTGCGATGCTTAGGTATTTTGGGTAAATGGTAAAACACAGCATTAGATTTTGAACAGATACGCTGCAATACCGCATTACTTTTGTCTCGGCGTTTCTGCAGGCACATCAGTTTTACCCATACAGGGAAAAGCATCCACCCTGTTGCTGTCTGACATAACAGAGCGAGTGCGCCGAACTGATACTTGGATTGGTTGATACGACGCCGTTGGAAACTGAAGTTCCGAAAAAAGTGTAATCCCCATTGTGATTTACCGCTTTTTATTGCTTTAGTTTCATCATAAACATAAACCCAGATCGCAAATATGTTTTGAAGCCGTTTTATCATAAGTGCTACGACCCCATCCGCATCCCATTTGCCACGCGATAGGAACTTAGCAAAGGACCAATATCTTGTTTGTGAACAACTTGATTGATAAAGACTTGTGAGTGTGCCACTACCGCCATTTGCGATAAAACCGAAAATAAACGCTTGGAAAAGCGCAAGTTTTCTTGGTTGAATAAAGAACGAAAATCTGATAGTATTTTTTCTAAGCAGAGAAGGAGGTCCATTTTACATTCCTTTCAAAAAGTGTTGTTTCTGAAAGGATACCTGCTTTTCTGCTTTTTTAGTTATTAAGAAAATACAGGTAAAAATCCCGAAAAGTTAGAGAAGCGAGGCAAACGTGCAAAACAAAATTGAGATTTCCGATCTGAAGGTTTATTATGGAGACAAACCTGCACTAAACGGCATTTCCTTTGATGTCCACGAAAACGAAATACTCGGCATCATCGGTCCTGCACAGTCGGGTAAAACGACTTTGTTAAAAGTCATCAATCGAACGTTGGAATTTGCCCAAGATACAAACGTGGAAGGTTCAGTGAAACTTGACGGGGTTGACATCTATTCAATTGGTGATGTGCAAGACTTACGCAGACGTATTGGGATGGTCCTGCCGTTGCCAGTCGGATTACCATTGTCTATTTATGACAACGTTGCCTTTGCCCCAAGGACCGCCGGACTTCGCAATAAAGCAGATTTAGATGAAATTGTTGAGCGGTGTCTTCAACAAGCAGCGCTATGGGATGAAGTGAAAGACCGATTGGATAGTCTTGGCACGAAACTTTCAGGCGGACAGCAACAGCGATTGACAATCGCGAGGGCGTTATCACATCAGCCAGAAATATTGTGTCTTGATGAATTCTCTATCGCAGTTGATCCAATAACTACGATGCGTATTGAAGATGTTCTCAAAACACTAAAAGATGAGATGACAATTTTACTCGTCACAAATTTGGTTCAGCAAGCAAAACGGTTGGCGAACCGCACAGCCTTTATGCTGAACGGAGATTTAATAGAAATCGATGACACTAATGTAATTTTTTCTGACAATCCTGCAAGTCAATCCACTTATGATTATGTAAATGGGAACTTCGGATAGCAGCAGAGAGGAGTATCTCACTTGGAAACGAATAACCACAGCATTGAAACCGAAAATCTTAGTCTTTGGTACGGCGATTTTCAAGCACTCATTGATGTAAGTGTGAAAATTCCAGCAGGTAAAATTACATCACTTATCGGTCCTTCTGGATGTGGAAAGACAACACTACTCCGCTGCTTTAACCGAGTAAATGAACGATACGGTAACGTTACGACAAAAGGTGAGATAAAAATATTAGGGAAAAATATCTATGATCCCGATGTCTCTCTATTAGAATTGCGAAAAACAGTGGGCATGGTATTCCAACGTCCGAACCCATTGCCTATTTCAGTTTACGATAATATTCTATTCGGTTTGCGCATTCATTCTCCATTTGGAAGTTTGACGCGCTCACAATCCGATGAAATTGTTGAAGAAGCACTCACATCTGTATTTCTATGGGACGATTTGAAAGATAAACTGAAGACACGAGCGACATCATTGCAACTTGAGCAGCAACAGAAACTCTGTATTGCGCGACTGTTGCCACTCAAACCGCAGATCATCTTGATGGATGAACCGTGCTCTGCCCTTGATGCAAAAGGAACACTCGCTGTAGAGGAACTAATGTCAGTTCTCTCTGGCACTTATACGTTTTTAATCGTAACACATAATATGGCGCAGGCACGCAGGGTCAGCACTGAGTGTATTTACATGTTCCTCGGAGAACTTATTGAACACAGGGAAACACAAGCACTGTTTGAAACTCCTGAACACCCAAAAACAGCGGATTATGTGCAGATGCGGTACGGATAGGTTAAAATGCACATGTATTTTCAAAGTTTGTAACGTCAAAAGGTTTTTAACATACGCCTGTCCGGTGAAACGCATTTCTTTTAGTGGAATGTTAATATGATGAAAAGGCCGAATCAACGCCAAATGCGCGTGTGGCATTTGTCGGGACTGATTTTTCAGGGCATCGCCTTAATCACACTGGCTGTTGCATTCATACTTTTTTGGATTTTTAGTGAAAAAACACCGTTTGTGTGGAACGAACTGATATCCAATGAAATTACTACAGAGCCACATTCGGATTTGCATGATAAACTTTATCGTATGCTCCCTGTTCTGTTCGGATCCATATTATTCAGCGTTGTAATTGCATTTTATTTAGAAGAGTGGATGGCAGAAACAAGTTGGAAATACCGAATTATAGCGCAGCAAATAGCAATTTTGGCAGGCATTCCGTCCCTAATATATGGGCTATTAGGTATTTACTTTTTCGTTTTTAAGACAGAAAAAGGATCGGTTTTTGCACATGCAATAACTTTTGCTTTACTTGTAGTGCCAATTACCGTTCAGTCAACGCAAAAGGCTATTAGAGACGTTGATATATCTGTTCGCGAAGCAGCTTATGCATTAGGTGCAAAAAGATGGCGAGTGATAGTTGACCATGTTTTTCCAGACGCTTTTCCAGCAATCGTCGTTGGAATCTGTGCTGCGATTTCGCGGGCACTCGCAATTGCTGCGCTAATCATTGTAGTTTATATCTGGACAAGACATACCCTACGTTCAGGAGAGACTTTCAATATTCCAAGTAGTGCGATTGTACTTCTATCGTCGGCACTGTTATCCAGCGTTCTCGCAAGTTTGCTGAAAAAGAAACAAATTTAAACTGAAATATACAAATATGTTAACACTCACATGTAGGCGCGCCGTTGGCAATGTTCAAGCAAATATCTGTTTACGATAAATAAACATTTTCACCCCGGTAGGCGAGGTTTTCCAACCTCGCCAGCAAATGTCCAAGTAATTGTAAAATTCGCTATAGAAAGAATTTCAAAATAAGAATTAAAAAGCATGCAATTACAAAAAACGGTTCCTATCTTGCAAATACGCGATTTAAATGTTTGGTACGGCAAAAGTCAGATACTCAAAAACCTCGCTTTTGATGTGTTACCCAGGCAGGTAACAGCTTTTATTGGTCCGTCAAATAGCGGTAAAACCACGCTGGTGCGTTGCTTAAACCGATTAAATGATCTCTCTGTAAACTTCAGACATACTGGAAAGATACTGTATAAAGGTAATGACCTTTATACACCGAAGACAAAAACAACTAAAATTTCACGGCAAATAGGTATGGTTTTCCAAAAACCTATTCCGTTCCGCAAATCCATCTACGAAAATGTTGCATATAGTGCCCGACTCCGCGAGATAAAACAGTCCGATCAGCTTGATACTATCGTTGAAGAGAATCTTAGAAAGGCACAACTTTGGAATGAAGTATATAAAGACCTTCATGCTTCTCCAGAGATCCTATCAAACGGTCAACAACAACGTCTCTGCATCGCACGCGCATTAGCAGGTGCTCCAGAAATTCTGATATTTGACGAACCGTGTGAACAGCTGGATGCAGCTGAAACACCTAAACTGGAAGCGATTGTTCAGGGTCTCAAAAGCCGTTATACTCTTATCTTTGTTACCAACAAAAGACGGCAAGCCGCACGTGTGTCAGATATAGCAGGATTCCTATATAATGGCGAATTAATTGAATTTGGACAAACTGAACAGATTTTTACAAACCCGAAAGACAAGCGAACAGAAAACTATGTGGCTGGTAGAGTAGGTTAATCCAAAACATGTAAGGAGACAGTGATGCAACATTATCTTGAATCAGAACTTAAAGCACTTCAGCATCAACTCCTTAAAATGGGCGGGATTGCAGAAAACATGTTGCGCGATGCTGTTCAATCAGTCCTAAACCGTGATGAGGATTTGGCACAACGCGTTATCACAATTGACGATACAGTTGACAAACTTGAAAATGAAATTGAAGCGAGATGTATACAACTAATTGCCCGCCATCAACCTGTAGCTTTTGAATTACGCTACTTAACTATGGCACTGAAGGTAAACAGAAATATCGAAAGGTTAGCTGACAAATGTGTTTCTATTGCCAGACGTGGCATGGAACTTTTAGAGCATCCCCCAATGCAAACCTTTGTTGATCTTCCTTCGGTAACCCGTCTCATTCAACAGATGGTCAAAGACGCCCTTGATGCACTTGTCCATAGGAACGCTGAACTCGCAAGAGAACTACGCGAACGCGATAAAAAAGTTAATACTGCCTATGAACAGATGGTGCACGAACTTTGTTCTATTTTAGCCGACCAACCGCAACTCATCCAGTCTGGTATCAGCGTTTTGCTTCTTTTCCGACATCTGGAGCGGGTTGGAGACCTTGCAGCAAATATTGGCGAGGAGGTATATTACCTCGTCAAAGGGGAGGTCATCCGACATCAGACATCAGACATCACAATAGAATAGCAGTGATCACTATTTCCAAATTATTTCCTATCGTTCTTCCGAATAAAAATGCACATCCCGTTGTGGGAATGGGATTTTGATATGATATTCCTTAAACTTTTCCCAAACCAAAAAATGAAGGTCGCTTGCAACATCAAAACGTTTAAAAGAATCTGGGATCCACGCTAACAATTCAAAATCTAAGGATGACTCACCAAAATTAGTAAACCGGACAAACGGCACAGTAACGTTCTCCATTTTAGGTGTCGGTTCTTTAATTACTTCAGGATGAGCATTTGCCACCTCAATCAATGCGTTTTTAACAAGTTCAACGTCTGAACCATACGCCACGCCCACCTGAACGCGAACCCGAAAGCGATTGTTATAATGGGTGAGATTATGAACCGGTTCCGTAATTAGTTGCGAATTTGGAACAATGATTTCCTTTTCATCAAGTGCCATAATAATCGTTGAACGAAGATTGATGCTACTCACCCTACCGAATATATTAATGTCAATAATCTCCACCAAATCCCCAATTTTGATAGGTCGTTCAAAAATTAGAATAAATCCTGAAATCAGATTCGATACGATGTTCTGTAAACCGAAACCGATACCGATACTCAACCCACCGAAAATTATCGCTAAACTCGTGAAACTAATTCCCAAGGTATTGAGACTGATAAGAACACCGATAGTAATAAGGATGAAGTGAAAAAAGCGGAGAATGATGAACTGTGTGTGCCTCTCAATTTGAAAGGCTCGTAACACTTGCCGCTGCAGCCCCAACTGCGCGTACTTAGACAGAACAAACATACCGAAGATAATAGCGAAACCATAAAAAAGTCCTGCTAAAGTTAATCTACGGGTCCCGTCATCAACTACAGCAGGTTTTTGGCCAAAAAATGTTGGGAATAAAGAAGAAATCCTTGTTACATTTTCAGCCGGTTTTGGGGAAGATTGAAATAGATCTGCAAGTGGATAATTAAAAACTCTGCCAAAAAGTCCTGTGCTAATTTGGGCGACATTAAATGCAACAGCAATCCCAACAACCATGACAATAAGAAAAAGAATCGCAAGCAATCGGTTTGCATTGTTTTGCTGTATCTTTAGCCGCTCAAAAATGCGACGGAACCATCGACGAAAATAACTTGCGATTATCAACGACGCTGCCAAAATCCCAATAAAGATTAGAATTTGCCAGACTTTTACTGGTGCATCTAAAGTTACAACCTCTTCGTTGAGAAACTTCAAAAATTGTTGAATCAATTCATCCATCTGATACTACCAACCCATACCCTCAATCAATCGATATCGGCTCAATTGAGTGGACAAACAACACGTCATTCACCCCTTGGTATCGTTGCAGCACGCGATCTAAGTCGCCGGAATTTATATCCTCTATAGTTAATCCCGTGATAACTAAATCTGCCTGTGCGGATCTGTGTGTTACTTCTTGCTCCAATGCTTCTTCACTTTCATAAGACACAGATGTTACATTCTGCATTGAAATAGGCAGTCTTCCTTCTTTGATGACCGTTGAGAGTTCATCGGCATCAAGTTCAGTATCCCAAGAAGTAGAACATGCAAAAAGGCGGATTTTTGCCCGCTTCCATTCCGAATGTCCCACCAGAATATAAGCAAGCAACAACATCATTGGAACATTGGCTAAATTGTCATCTGTTACCCAAACATGAATTGACGATCTATAGCCAAAGCGGTGTTTAGTTGATCGTAGAATCAGAACGTTAAATAGCGATTCCACAGCAAGACTTGCACCTTGCTGAACCTCCGGAATTTCTTCTGGGTGATTATGATCAAATTCGAGTAGGATAGTATTATTGGGTAAGCCAGAAATTCCAGGCATCTGCAGCACCTGTGCCAAAGCAAGTTGGAAAGTCGGACAAATTAGGGAATCTACAAAAATACCCGCACGACTCGCCTCCGATTGTTGGATCAGCGCATCAACATGAATACGCGCGGAAATTTCTTCAGGGAACGAATAATCTCCGGGAAAAAATTGGATAAATTGTCCGAATCCCTGTCGATGGCAGAGCCAACGCAGTAGATCGAAATGCCCAAGCCTACGTTCACCGAATTGGGTGATGCCAACAATTGAAGGGCGCCAACCACTTTCCGAGAAATTTGCCCTATTTTTCTGTAAGGTGGTCTGCAGCCAACGGGTTAACTGGAACATCGCGCCTTGAAAAATTCCTATCATACCACGCTGTTCACGGTGTCCACGGCGGAGGCCGATGTAAATTGCTAATATGAGAAAAATTGAGAGGAATGCGTAAAACACATTTATCTGAAACATCATCAACCCGCACATAACAGTGCCTAATAAGGATACATACCAGCGGGAATGAAATGTCGGACGGTAGGACGGATTGCCTGCAAAATGTTCAAGGAACGAAACAACACATAGTGCACCGTAAGTCACCAAAAAGAACATCGTCAGAATCTGGGCAATGAAGTTTAGCTCACCTATGGCGACAAACACCACCGCGATAGCACCTGACACAAAAGTGGCTGGCACCGGTTCCTGCGATTTTCCTACACCTGTTCGCATCAGTCGGTTCAGACCTGGAATTGGTAGAACATTGTCCCTGGCAAGTGCCTGTAACGTTCTGGGAGCTACCATAATTGAACCAAGTGCGGATGAAAATGATGCTGCGCCTAAGCCGATAAAAATTGCTGGTCGCCAAGCGGATATGTCTGCCATAATGATTTTGTTTGGGTCAGCAAGATCCGCTGGTGTGGCACTCTGCCACAGTTTAATAGCAACAAGAACATAAACGACCATACCTGCAAGCGTTGCGGTGATAGTACCAAGAGGGATACTGCGTTGCGGGTTTCTCAGATCACCAGATAATCCTAAACCAGCAATCATTCCTGTGAATGCCGGAAAACAGATAGCGAAAACCTTGCCAAAAGGATCGCCATTTGGGACACTTGCTGTGATACTTGAACCTATCAAACGTGTTTCTTCGGTCGCCTTATCTACGACTTCGGGTGTCTTGTCTATAACTTCAGGTGTCCTATCTATAACTTCGGGCGGAGTCTCCATAACTTCGGGAGTCTTACCTATAACTTCGGGCAAAGTATCTATGGTCTCTGGCGGTCCACCCATAAAAAAAGCGATAAGTGATACTGCAAGAATCGCGCAGATGCCCCACAACATTGACACCCCAATATTCGCACCTTTAGACAACATAATTACGATAAGTATGATAGTGCAAGGAATGCTGAGCCAACGTGCGTTGATATTGATAGGATCGCTTGGATTTGGATTATCAATATCTTGATAGTAGCTCGATATATAGTCCGCTATCCAACTCAAAACAGGTTCAAAAGCCTCCGCGAACGCTACCATATAGAACGCTATTGAAATCGCTTGCGAAAGATATAAGGCGCAACCAATTGTCCCACCGATACTTGTACCGAATGATCGGCTTACAATGTAGTATGCACCACCACCAGCAACACGCCGGTTCGTTGCGATCTCAGATACAGCCAAAACAGTCGGAATAGTCACAAGATGTCCAAGCACAATAATGGCAAGTGTTTTTAAGAATCCTACATTCCCTACAGCGTAACCAAAACGTAAAAAAAGAATTGCTCCAAGAATTGTACTGATTGAAGCAAGGAAGACAGGAGCAGTACCAAAACCGTGTCCATGTTGTTGATTAGACGGATTATTACCACCAAATCTGGATCGATATTGTTGTCCCAATTTTGAAAGCATTATTTGATTTCCTTCATTTTAGAAAAATATTCATTAAATAGATGTTCTTCGAATATTGCTCATCCAAAAAATTGAACACCAATCCAATATCATTACACTGTTTGTAGAATATTCAAGCATCAATGTAACCGCTATAGCGTGACTCGCAAAATTGATAGATATTTGTAGTGCAAATTCTCGGTTAATGGTGCGCTATTGTATGTTAAGGATCCACTCAAACGCAATCCGAGTCGAGTTGTAAGGTTAAAAGTAAGAGCAGGTTCTGCCGAAAACCTATAATTCTTAAAGCCTACTTCCGGTGTAAATTTCAATACGGCATTCAGTTTTTTCCAACCTACAGAAGAAAACGCTAACCATCGAAATGAAGTAGGATCAAATTTTCTTATTGTAAGGTCTTTGTAAGGTTGAATATTCTCAATAAAGTAACCAATACCGCCAGAAATGCGAAGTGTACCATTTTCATATATCCCTGGTCGAATATAACTCCCAATCTGCGAGGTCAAGGCACTTCCTTTAATAATGTTACGTTCTAAGTCTGTAAATGCTTCGATTCCAAATTTGTTAATACGCATCCCACCCTGTAGATGTACCTTGATAATTTCAGAATCCACACCGTCTTCACCTGAAGCCTGCGAACCAAAGATACCTCCCAACCGTTTATGTTTTTCAATGGTAGGACTGCGGTTAAAGAAAGTGTTTGCGAACCACTGTCTCCAGAAATCCCGAAATCTACTGTTTTCGCATCGTGTGGTAAATCTGCAAACTGGCTAAATGCTGGGAAAATAAAAGAAATTGAGAGAAGTAATGCAAACGCAATCTTAAACACCTTTTTGAATTTTATTTGGTCGTTATTCATTATTGTAAATCTGTTCTTTTTTATTTCTTTATACAGAGTGATGTGAGAAACACGAATCCATCAATTCTTCTATCAGAATTTAAGATATTTTGTTTTTAAATAGATTCAGCAATGGGTTTATCTATTGATTAGTCCGCTCAAGTAATTAGAATAATAGAAATACAATGCTTTACATTATACTTTAGTCATTATTTGTTTGTCAAATAAAATAGGGAATAAGGGGTGTGTAAATATTTGGTTATATAGGTTCAATTTGCAATGGTTACGCGGCGTTTTCCACTGTAGGGCGGGTTTCTACAAAAACTTTACACACCCAACTGCTATAATAGGGTTTACCTTTTCTGGTTTTTGTGTTATAATACAATACAATACAATATAATATAATATAAGAGCTTACGAAATTAGAATTGTACTCCAAATTGATTCTGCATCACTAAAGACGCGAAAAAAATCGGCATAAGCCTAACCCTAAAACATCTAAAACCAATAGGTTGGTAAGTCCATGAAATATAAAAAAGGCTACATAACAATTATCCTATTGATATTGTTCATCATCCCGCTTTCGATGAGTAAAGATATTGAATATGATTTCACATTTGTCCGTTTGAAATATAGTGGGAGTTTTCGGCATAAGAGTTTGTGGCATATAGATTACCCGGCGGCAGAACGAAACTTACTTATTCAACTTCGCAAACATACAGACATTAAGGCGAGTCCTCAGGAAAAAGTTGTTGAAGTGGGTTCACCTGAAATTTTTGACTATCCGTTTGCATATATAGCAGAATTAGGACGACTTAACCTTTCCAAAGCAGAAGCTGAAAATCTTCGCGAGTATCTTTTGCGTGGCGGATTTATCATGACAGATGACTTTCACGGCACAGAACAGTGGAGAAGGTTCTATAAACAGTACAAAAAAATCTTTCCCAAACGCGAACCCATAGATATTCCGATGACACATCCTCTTTTTCGATGCTTCTTTAAGATTGATAAACTGATGCAAATCCCCGCACCAGCTGCCTACAGGAGCGGAAGAACACATGAAAAGGATGGTTATCAAGTGAAATGTATGGGTGTGTTTGATGATAAAGGTAGGCTAATGATGATGATTAACTTTAATACAGATTTAGGGGATGCTTGGCAGAATGCTGCAGAATCGTTTTATCCGCGTAAATTTTCCGATATGGCATTCAAATTGGGGATTAACACAATTGTCTACACGCTTACCCATTGAAATTATAGCACTCGTTTAGCACAATAACAATTTCTTTCCCACATTAAAAACACCAATTTTTTTCCTTGTCCCACCATTTTTCCATTCTTTTTCAAGAAAAATCATTTTCTTTTTAATAATTGCATTTTTTTCCAGAAAAGTGCAATTATTGACCTCCGAATTGTGTCTGTATGTTAAAAGATCAATTTGTTTTTGAGGTGTGCGATGAAAAACAGTGATGCTGACCTGATCCAACGAACCTTAGAAGGTGATCAACAAGCTTTTACTGCGCTTGTGGAAAAATACCAAAAACAGATACACGCGTTAGCATGGCAGAAAATTGGCGATTTTCACACTGCGCAAGAAATTGCACAGGACGCTTTTCTAACAGCGTATCATAAGCTCGCGACGCTTACTCATCACAGTCAGTTTGCAGGATGGCTCTATGTCATTACCAACAATAAGTGCAAGAATTGGCATCGTAAGAAAAAACTCGCTCTACAGTCGTTAGAAGCAACTGATCCCATTGAATTAGAGGAGGTGTATTATTCAGAGTATATGA
>JAGWBU010000218.1 GCA_021295735.1 Candidatus Poribacteria bacterium
GTTTCAATTCCCTTCAAACGGGAAAGGCTTTCCGAACATGAGTTATCACGAGTATTACGAGATAGATATTTATGGTTTCAATTCCCTTCAAACGGGAAAGGCTTTCCGAACTACAACGTACAGATGGTATGTATATGGGGTCTTGTTTTTGTTTCAATTCCCTTCAAACGGGAAAGGCTTTCCGAACTTGTGAGGGTCACAACTATAGTGCACCCCAAAAATTGTTTCAATTCCCTTCAAACGGGAAAGGCTTTCCGAACTAAGAAAGAGAGATTGTTTTTTTCACCAAAAAAAAGAAAAGTTTCAATTCCCTTCAAACGGGAAAGGCTTTCCGAACCAAAAGAATGTGAAGAGGCAATTCGACTCCTCGGGTTTCAATTCCCTTCAAACGGGAAAGGCTTTCCGAACTCATCCCAGTACTGCTCCTAGAAGGCTTTGGTGGTGCAAGTTTCAATTCCCTTCAAACGGGAAAGGCTTTCCGAACGAAACCACAAAAAACAAAGGAGACAGACAATGTATTACGTTTCAATTCCCTTCAAACGGGAAAGGCTTTCCGAACCGCACCCCTTCCAAACCCTGTCACAGTGCGGGCTAAATTAGCTTTTTTTAATACCCAAATTCCGTCCAAAACCCTCTAAACCCGCATGAACACTGAACCAAACACGATTTTTCCGCAAAAAACACCTAAAAGCAAGGTGCCTTATGTGTTCATGGACAATTTAATCACCATCAGCAATCAATCGTTCAATCGCGTTTGTATTTATTAAAGTATACCCTAAATTTGTCTAAATGTCAAAATTTTTAAATATTACTATCCTTTTTCTTCGTAATGCCTCTATATTTTGTTAGGTCAAAATCTCGTAACTTTTTCACTTTACTCCAAACCCATCTCTTATTTCTAATAGACACGTTAGATGGTATGTTCCATTAAAAAAGGAGGATTCTAATTGTTTAACTATGTCCCTACAACGTCTCTCACAACGCAGCTATGTCAAACTGAAACGTTAGCAGCAGCGTGGCGAAAAGTCCGCGCGAATAAAGGCGGTCCTGGTAGTGATGGTATTACCATCCAACAGTTTGAAGTGAACCTTGTGAAGCATCTCCGGCAACTTGCACGTGAACTTGCCGAGGAACGCTACTATCCGCTGCCAGTTCAAAAGTTCACGATGAAAAAAGCGAACGGCAGCGCACGCGAAATCTCTGTTTTGGCACTCAAAGATCGCATCGTTCAACGTGCTGTTTGTGATCTCATCACGCCGATTTACGAGGCAAAATTCTTGGATTGTAGTTTCGGTTATCGTCCAAATCGAGGCGTACCACAAGCAGTTGCTCAGGTAAACGCTATCCGCGCCGAGGGGTACGAATGGGTGGTTGATGCGGATATCCAGAATTTCTTTGGCACGATGGATAACCGTATTCTGATGCGTTTTCTCCGAGCTACAATTAAAGAAACACCTATCCTTAGACTCATTCAGATGTGGCTTGATATGGGCGGGATTGTGGAGCCTCCGAAATGCACCAGATGGGTAGCTCACATTGAAAATACGGCTTCCTCCATCGGAGAAGGAATTGAACAAGTGATTAACCAGCTGCTGCAGCGTTCATCCCATCTCGACACCTATCGGCAGATTAGTGATGCCTCAATGACAGACGATTGGTTGGACCACGACACCGAATTTGGTATCCAACAGAGTCAACTCCGCGAATATACTTTTAATCAATTCCTTGTTAACTTAGGTCGTGACGGACTACTCCTATTACTTGCCAACTCAAAAAGGATAGGATCGCTGCTTGCCACTAAAAACTTAATTGTGATTGCCCCTCTCGCTTTAGCAGCGTTCGCTGCACCTACTGTCGTAGGTATTGTGAAAGAACGACTGAACCAACCTCGCAAAATCGGAATTATCCAAGGTTCACCACTCTCGCCACTGTTAGCGAACCTTTACTTGCATGCATTTGACAAAGCAGTGACACGGGCTGGTATACGGATGGTACGATACGCAGATGACTCGCTGATGCTGTGCCGAAGTGAAGGGCGCGCGCGACAAGCACTGAATTGTGCGCAAAAACGGCTTGCAACACTTAATCTACAACTGAACCCTAAAAAGACGAAAATCGCACACTTTGACAACGGAATTGAATTTCTTGGACACGTTTTTGACAAAGATGGTTGTTATCAACCGCTCCCCTCACCCCGAACAAAAACTCTGCAAAACAGAGTGCAACATACGTTGAAGCAGGGGGTAGTTCATGTCACACGTTCCGGACAACACGTAACCCAACGCGGAAAGAACATCGCCGCACAACTCGGTAACCGACTAAAAAAACAAAATAACGGATTATAGTAAAACCTATAATTACTATACTTTGGACAATTTTAGCTGTTTTCGTGAGGTTGGGTTAGAGAAAAACATATAGTTTTCATATTGGACACC
>JAGWBU010000098.1:0-3809 GCA_021295735.1 Candidatus Poribacteria bacterium
AATAGATGTCTGCACTTTATGTCGAATTTATGATCAATAGTAAGAATTTCGACTTATGGGTAATAGTAAGCCCTACAGCAGGGGAACGAATATCTTAAAATTCTGGCAAACCAGCCACAATCTCAACCGTCTGCAAACTAACACTGATAACTCGTCCAACCAAATCCACAATATATCGCGGTTCATCCGCACGATTCGGATCGTTCACAATACCACTCCGTTTGTCCACCTTCACGCGATACTGATCAATCACCCATTCTAACGCAGAACGCGTGCCAAGCCTATAGTCAAAAGCTTCCGTAGGGATACCGTCTATTGTGAGGAAATCGTTGTAGACCAACTGCGTTTTATCTTTAGACAATTTCATTTTCTCCACACGCCAATCTATCGGTATATCTGGTGTTTCAATCTGTTTTAGTCCATCATATTTCGGTTGTGATTCGTATGCAACGTGGATGTCTGCTAACTGTGCGCCTGCGTTTGCAAATCCCCAAAAATCTGGTGCAAACGGGATATGCGGCAGATCTCGCTTGAGGTTCGCCTGATATTTCTCACGATACTCAGGATGATGCAAAATGCCGTAGGTATAGTGGAAAATGTTCCACTTGCTGATGGTGTCATCGCCGTAGTGTTTGCGGAATTCTGCCAATGCCCAATCGGTGATGTTCTCTTTGCGGTTTGTGCCGTCTTCGCTGTAGGTGTAGAAGGGGAAGCATTGATGCGGATCACCATATAGGTTTAAGTCAGGAATAGAAGTGCTCATCAAAACAGCGAATTCCTTTCGACCATATCCTCCAACGCATATCACTTGATTCTCTGTATTGATCTCTGATGTGGGAAAAATTCGATACTGTTGATAACGTTCCTCATTCCAGAAGTTATCAAAATAAAGATATTTCTGACAAAAAGGACGATACAACGCCTTGCGAAAGTGCGACTCTTCATAGCTGCTTAATTCTAATTTCTTCAGTGATGCCTTAACCTGACGCGTCCATTTGATGCTTGGGTCATTTGTATTAATTAAACTCTCAACAGGTGTTTTGGGGTCGTGTCTTTTTTTACGGTCAACAGTTGTATTATATATTTCAATAAATGAGTGAACACGCTTTTGTAGTAGACCAAGATCAAATGAATAAGCTAAAATATCCCTGTTTGTAGCAACGCCTAAAGAATAGAGACTAAAAATTGATTTGCCTCTATTCTTCAATTTTTTCGTGTCCTTGTGTCCCATAGGTACAAAGGTGCCATATTCTGCGTGGAGTCCTTCGGTAAGCCAAGTATGCCGGGAATCAGGTTTAATAAATTGCCACTCAATATTGCCAGTATGCTGATTTTCATTCAGAAAATCAAATTTCTTATTTTTGTTCCACTTGTCATCGGTTTGATAGTGAAAGATGCGCGCTGTCTCTAATGGATTCTGATTTGTTTTGACAAATAGATTGATACTCACACCCACCCGAATACCGAATACATTTGCATCGGATATTTTCAATCCTTTTCTTGCGTTTCCACCTAAATCCAGAATGTAGATAGCGTCAAAGTCCTGTGCCAGATGTTTCCGCATTCCATCAAACATTACAGCATCAAGAAAACTATTGTTTGTCACGAATGCAACAACACCATCATCTCCAATTCTATCCGATGCCCATCGGATCGCTTTCACGTAAGGATCGTATAGTTTATTTCTGAGCGTCGCGCTTGAATCTATAGCATAAGTGTCGGCAATTCGTTCATCCATCGTTTCGTATTTACGATTTTTATTGTTATCATTTTCATTAACTTGCCCCGCGTTGTAAGGCGGATTGCCGATAACGACAAACATATCCGCTGCCTTCTGTCGTTCCAAGCGTTCTGTGTTTTCCTGTGTAAAAAGTTTCATCTGCTGGTCTTCAAGCAGTTCAAAGGTATCCGCAAGCGTGATGCCCTCAAAGGGCAGATAGGTCTGTGTGCGCTGATAGAACTCCTGCTCAATGTTCAGACTGGCGATGTAGTATGGCAGGAGCATCACCTCATTGCAGTGGAGTTCATGCCGATATTTCTCCTCTAACGCTGTGCCTTGAATGTCCTGCATCAGTCGGACGATAAAGTTGCCCGTGCCAACAAACGGGTCAATAATATGCACGCCCGTATCCGAAAGCGAGCGTCCGAACTCGGTTTCAAGGATATGCGATACACTTTTCACCATAAAATCCACAATCGGTTGCGGTGTGTAGACGATGCCGTGTGTATCTGCGACATCTTCGGAGAACCCCTGAAAAAACTTCTCATAGAAGGTGTTGAGAAAGTGCTGTTTTTGTGAGAAATCTCTGAAGAGCGTGGCTGCCTTTTCAATGGCGTTATAGAACCTGTCGAGCGGTTGTAGGAACGTATCTCTGCTGACAGCGTGCCGCATCAGTGCATCGCTGACATTTTCTATTTCGCGTGCAATGATGTTGCGTCTGGTAAAATCGGAGCGTTCAAAGACGGTGCGAAAAATACGTTCGGTGATGATGTGCTGGATAAGCATCTCCTCAACAGCGGAGCGTGAGAGGTTAGGGTTGATGGCAGTACGACAGACTTCGTAGAAATCAGTGAACGCCTTTTTGAACCCCGCATCTTTGTCATACCTCTGCTCAATAAGTTCCATCAGATTGTTTGCGAGGTCAGGGACGTGTGCTCTGAAATCGGCAACGGCTTTGTGCCAATCCTCATGTGTCGGTGTGGTATATGCGAACAGATGTTTTAGCACCGTGATGAGGTTTTCTGGGTCGGAGATGTCTAAATCAAGCGCTGTCTGTCCGTTCTGTATCAGGATACCGCGTTCTGGTGTTTGAAACAGGATATTGTTGAATGGGTAGCCCGCTTGCCGTTTCTGATGCACCGCTTTGGATAGATCATCGTCTATATCTTTCGCTTCCCAATAGGCGAAGAAAAGTCCGTTATTTTTTATCGCGCCGTCAACGATGATACGTTTGCCTATTTCGGTGTCCATGCCGTATTGCAGGATGAAGATTGCATCTATCTGTTTGGCACATATATTGAGGAGCGTTTCAAAAGGTGTACTGACCGCGCCTTCATGCGTGATGTTTGCTTCGCTGTATTGTTGCAGCGTGGCGTAATAGTCTTTGATCGGTTTGTGAGTCGGTTTTAGGTTGAGTTGCGGCATGCAGGTATTAGTCCCTAATCCCTGTAGGCGCGCTTCTAAGCGCGCATTCCAGCAAGTTCTAAGTTAAATTCAACATTGGGTATTTTAGCAGGTGTGGGGGGCGTTGTCAAGGGGATTGTCTGAAGCGCGGATTTGCGCGGATTTCACAGATTTCGCGGATTTGTTGGGTTTCGCTTCGCTCTACCCATAAATCAACGCAGCATGCGCGTCCGGCATGCTGCGGGTGTAAACTTAAGAAAACATCTATGTTTTTATGAATCCTTCTCAATATGCGTGATGATTGAGACTGTCGCACATTTAGTCCCGCCAAATGCCACACGCGCATTTGGCGTTGATTTATGGGGTTTCGCTTCGCTCTACCCAACGTACGATGCAATCTTAAGTTAACAAGGCAATAAGGGCAATAATCGCTGCACCAACAGCAGTACACACAGTGAGAACAGTCAGGACTTTACTGCTGCCTTCTTGCTTACCTTCCAGCTTTCCCTTTATCCACCCGACATAGCGTTCCAAACTTCCTAATGAACTTTGACAATCAAAAGAGGTAATTTCATTTAACGTGAGTTCGATAAAAGAAATAAACTGTAGATGTTATGTTTCGCTTACGTCTATCTAATCCAGAAACCAAAACAAATACTTTGCTCCGTAGGAGCAATATGTTTAT
>JAGWBU010000098.1:3923-8133 GCA_021295735.1 Candidatus Poribacteria bacterium
CGCTGGAGTGCAAGAACACATTTGTTATTGAATGTAATAGACGTGAAATATCGTTCCGTTTCCTTTAATATTTAATATTAATGTCGAACTTACTTTCATTAGGAAAGTTTGCCCGATTTGAACGTCAAAACTCATAAGGTGTACTATTTTCTTTTGCTTGTGCCTCAATCCGCGACAAGGATTCAAGTGCTCTTGCTCGGAAATCTTGATCTGACATGTCAATACCTCCCGTGTGCAGTGTCCTTACAGGATAGCATGTGAGCGTGCAAATATCAAGGAAGTCTTAATATAACAGCATGTAAATATTCTGCCAATTATCTGAATTTGATATGACATGTCTTTCAAGATGTGGTATCATGAAGAAACAGATTAAATTAGACAAAGGGAGTGCTCACGTAAATGGCGGATCAATCTAAAAGTTGGGCAGAATCGTATATCAATGATGGATATCTATTAGTTCCAGACCTTGTTACACCGCAAGAATGTGAAGAACTAAAATTAGAAATGCTGAAAATTTTTCGTGGCGATTATGAATGTGAAGCGATTCCGCCAATGCCCGAAAATGCGACAGAAACTGAGATATTAGATCGGATTATGTGTGTCGGTGAACCACACACATTTAGTCCGCTCGTCCGTCAATATGTTGAGCATCCAAAAATCTGTGCGGTGCTCCAAGAGATAGTCGGTGCACATATTCCATTTTGGGATGGCGGTGTTAAGTGTATGCAGTCAATGATGTTGGGTAAGGTGCCGGGACACACGGGCAATCCGTGGCATCAAGACGAACACCCGATACCAACGCGTGACCGCTCACTTGTTGGCGCGTGGATTGCTTTAGATGATGCCACTATTGATAATGGATGTCTGTGGGTATTGCCCAACAGCCATCGTTCCGGTGTGATTTACGATCGGCACCCGCATAATAAACGCGAAGAGTTTGACAGTTGCCACGAGGCGATGGGGTTTGACGATTCTGATGAAATCCCGATTGAGACGACTGCAGGAAGCGTTCTCTTTTTCAATGGTTACATTTTACATCGCTCAAAAAAGAATAGAAGCGATAGTTATCGTCGTGTTCTTGTAAGCCATTACTGTTCAACAGCATCGTGGCTTGGATGGAAGGGGCAACGTAATTATCGCGGTGTCGTTGTCGTCTCTGGTGATGATCCCTATTCTGATGAAGGTTATGTTACCCCGAATGCTTGGGCGCGCTGGGAATAACAATTACAAATATTATGAACGAACAATTATCAGTAGAGACCCCAGAACAGATTGACATCAATTATCAGAAAGCGGGAATCGGATCGCGTTTCTATGCAGCACTGCTTGACACACTGTTACTCGTGCTAATAATGCTTATCGGCTCTTACGTCAATAACATATTTATTACAAGACTCGGTGACATTTTCGGAAAATGGTTTGGCGCGATTGGTGGTATCGTTGTTTTTGCGCTGTTTTGGGGGTACTATATGGTATTTGAGATTACGACGAACGGTCAATCACCAGGGAAAATCGCACTTGGATTACGTGTCATCAAAGAGGGAGGTTACCCGATTAGTTTTGCTGATTCAGCAATCCGTAATTTAGTGCGGGTCGTTGATTTTCTGCCGTTCTGCTATGGTGCGGGGTTGTTTGTGATGCTAATAAATAAAAATTGGCAACGGTTAGGCGACTTGGCTGCAGGCACACTTGTCGTAAAAACATCTCGGAAAAAAGGAAAATTGACCGGTGTTGATTCAAATCCCCCAATAGACATTCCACCGCAAGAATTTCTGTATGCAGACTGGATACAGCTGGAGTTGGTAACAGAGTCGGAATTAGGTATGATACGTGAATTTCTTTCCCGTCGCCCCACGCTTTCCTTAGTTCGTCGTCATGAACTCGCAAGGAGCATCGGCACCCCGATTGCCGAAAAGATGGGAAGTGGTGGTGATATTCGCTACGATAAATTTTTAAAGGAAATCTACGCGCTAAAGACATCAGAATCTCCTAAAGCTGTTCAGGAAAAGGATGTTAACCAGCTTAATCCTACAGAGTAGAACAGGTTATGGGAATTGACTCACCGACAACAATTGAAAACACCTCTCCTATACCACGTTCGATGGGTTTCGGTGAACTTCTTGATGTAACGTTTAGTTTTTATCGGACACATTTCCTACGATTTCTTGGAATCACTTCAATCTATCTCCTCGCAATGCTCATCGGGTTTTCAATTTGTCTGTTAGACGATACGGTAGGGCGAAATGAGAGGATAGCAATCTGGATTCCAACGACAGGTTTTCTTTTTGGTGTTTCTATCTTCGTCGTAAGCGGTCTGATATCCGCAACTGCTCAAGCCTATCTTGATGGTGCTATTAGAACAGGGGCAGTGCTAAAACTGGGAATACGCCAATTTATTACATGTTTTGTCGGTGCGTTTCTTTTTGGATTGATCGCGATTATCACCTCAACTCTCGTAGGACTTTTATTAAGTGGACTCTTCAGATTTTTTATCCAGATTCCCTTCAATTTCTTCTTAACTTTCGTTTTCTCGCTACTATCCTCTGGGGTTGTGATTTTTGCAGCAGTATATTTTGTGAGCCATTGGTGTTTCTTCGCTGGTGCGGTTTTAGTAGAGAGAAAATCTATGTGGGACGGTATACGGCGTAGAGGTGAATTAATCAGACGTAAGTCGTTGCAAATCACTGGCACAATGACAGCAATTTTTCTGCTATATTTAGGTGTCAATTTTATATTTCGTTTTGGCTTCGGTTTTTCGTTTATTTTGGCAGGACTCACTAACCTGGAGGAGTTGAGGAACGTGATACAACCCGTATGGCTTATGCAGCTCCCTGTTTTTCAAAATGAATTCCGACTTTCATACCAACTCATGCATCTGATCTGTTTAGGTATTGATACCATAACGATGCCTATCTGGGTGATTGGTGCTACACTCCTCTACTTTAATCAGCGTATTCAGAGAGAGGGATTTGATATTGAAATGATGGCGGCGCGCCAAGGAAGATAGAAGATGATAGGATTAATAGAAAACAGACGCACTTTGAGGATACTTGAACTTTTTAGCCGTATCTTCAATTTTTATCGCAAACATTTCGAGCTATTTTGGAAGGTGATGATACCACTTATCCTTCTCAGTTTTCTCATTGATTTTGTGGTGCTAAACGGTTTTTATCGCTATTTTCCGAACACATCATGGGTTGTAGGAACATCAGAAGGTTTTTCTGTAACTACTGTTTTCGAATCGATGCAGAATTGGACATTTACTTTCACATTTTCGTCCTTCATTACCATTTTTCTTTGGTTCGCTATGTGCCCTCTTGCCCTTACAACATTCCACCGCTGCCATAGTATAAATGTATCAGTCCAAAGTGTCTGGCAACGGACGCTCCGTAGAATTGGTTCTATTTTTGGGGCGTCTTTCTTATTGTTAGTGTGGTTTCTATGCATTGGGATATGTTTTCTGCTTCTATCTGTATTTTTTGTGCTTCCAACTAATTCTTTTCCTTTATTTTTGCTGATTGGAATCGCTTTCATTTTTGTTATATCTTACTTTATGGTGCGGTGGAGTCTTTTCAATCAAGGCATCATCATTGAAAACCTAACGGCACTTCAGGCGTTTCGCCGAAGTAGTGAACTTGTTCGAGGTAGATGGTGGGGCTTTTTTGTCCGGTATCTGTTGCTCGTATGGGGATCCGGAGTACTTACTGGTTTGATATTTGCTTTTACACTTATCCAGCTCTCCATTGTAGAACCTGGGTTTATGGCGATCCGTAATGAATTGCTTTCTGAAAAATCTATTGGTATCCTTTTAGGTATTGAGGCTTGGCTGCTATATAGCAATGTACTGTTAGGTATTGGGGATATAAATTTGGCTTTATCAAGTACGCCTCAGTTTTGGACAATTGGGATTATTCTTGTTATTAAGACCCTGATTTTTGCTTTTTTAACACCTCTCTGGGCTATTTTGACAACACATCTCTATTTGGAGCAGACTGGTGGAGAAAATGATAGTGGAGATATTCCCGGAACCATCTCATCGTAGGGGCGGGAGGAAATCGCGCTTACAAAGCGCTCCCACAAAGAAGTCTTGCCGATGGTTGACTGCCAACTCTATAAGTCCGGTGCGGTTGGATGAAGATTAAAAAATAAATTCGGTATTTTCCTTAGTCCCGTAGGGACGATATGTTTATAGAAAACGTTGCGGACACGC
>JAGWBU010000098.1:8276-19113 GCA_021295735.1 Candidatus Poribacteria bacterium
ATTCAGCGGGACTGAAGAGCGTTTGACATATTCAGAATATACCTAACAAGAAATTACCGAATTAAAAAATTAATCTTCAGGAAACCGCTCCTACCGAATGTGTGAACGTATAGTTCTTTCCCAATTGACATCTATGGGTTGTCCCCTCTACCTGCAATGATTTGCAGCGCATCCTGAATTTTCGAAATAACTTCAGAATCGTTTTCATACGCTAATTGCGTTTGTAATGCCTGCTTAGCATTTTTTCCACCGATTTGCCCCAATGCCCATGCTGCGTGTTCACGGATTAAGGGTTCATCGTCGGTCAAAACCTTTTTGAGAGCAGGCACGGCAGCACGAGACCGCCAATTTCCAATCGCTACAATGACATTTCGCAAAAAGCCTCTACGTTTAGTGCGTTTGATGGGACTCTCTTTGAACTTTTTGCTGAATTCAGTTTGTGTCATGCCGATAAGTGTGAGTAACTCAGGGGCGAGGTTTCCGTCACGTGGTTGAAATGCAGGTTCAGTTGTGGGGACTGCTTTGCTGTTCCAAGGACAGACTTCTTGGCAGATGTCGCAACCAAAAATCAGGTTTCCCATCTTGGGACGGAGTTCCTTCGGAATGCTATCCTTCAATTCAATTGTCAAATAGGAGATGCATAGCCTTGAATCGAGCAAGTTTGGTTCAATAATCGCATCTGTCGGGCATGCTTCAATACACTTTGTGCAGGTGCCGCAACTGCCGCGGAAAGGTTGCGTTTCGGATTCCAATTCAATGCTCACAAGCACCTCTGCAAGAAAGTACCATGATCCTGAACGCCAGTTAATCAGATTGGTGTTTTTTCCTATCCAACCGAGATTGGCTTTTTGGGCATATTCCCTTTCCAGAATCGGGCCAGAGTCCACGAAAACGCGACTTTTGAGTTCAGTTTCAGCAGTGCTTTTGATAAATTCAACAAGTAGCAGTAGGCGTTCACGAATGACATCATGATAGTCATCACCCCATGCATACCGAGATATTTGTCCACGACTCGGATCTTCTGCTAATGCTTTAGGTGTATCCAGCGTATAATAGTTCATCGCCAGACTAATAATGGATTTTGTCTCTTCAAGAAGTCTTCGGGTATCTTCCTTGAGTGGCAGGTGTCTTTCAAGGTAACCCATTTTCCCGGCATATCCGCTTTCAATCCATTGCCGGTAACGTTGAATAGTTTGACTCTGTTCGGCAGGGGTAATCCCAACAAGTTCAAAGCCGAGTTCGTGTGCGCGAGTCTGGATTTGTTGGGTTAATGTGTTTGCCATTGCTCTCTATTCGGAATTAAAAAGGAATTGTTCAATAGAGAAAAGCGTAATAGCATTTTAAGGTAAAGAACAAAATGCTATTTTGCACCGCGTGGGTAAGAACCGAGGATTTTGACATCCTGACATAAATCCTCAAGCTGTTCAACGACAGAATGAACGTTGTCATCATCAATATGTCCATCAATATCAGCAAAAAAGATATATTCCCACGGTTCGGTGCGCGAAGGAAGCGATTGTAAATAACTAAGGCTTAATTGATATTTTACTAAGACACCCAAGATTTCATACAATGCCCCGACTTTGTCTTTAATTGCAAAAAAGATAGATGTGCAATCATTGCCACTTTTGCCAACTATTTGGTCGCCAATAATAAAAAAACGAGTCGTGTTATTCGGTTCGTCCATGATAGAATCCGCTATCACAGGGACCTCGTAGATTTCACTTGCCAGCTTACTTGCGATTGCTGCAGCGTTTGGTTCATCTGCTGCGCGTTGTGCAGCATCAGACGTACTGACAACTTCAACCTGTTCCACTGATTTCATATATTTATTCAGCCACATTCTACATTGGGCAAAGGGTTGGCTGTGGGAATAGACACGCTGAACCTCAGGAAGCGGAAATTTTGAGATGAGATGGTGTCTGATAGGTTGGTAAATTTCTGCACAGATTTTCATAGATGTGTGTTGAAAACGTTCTAAAACGTCCCGGACAGTGCCGTAAACTGAATTCTCAATTGCTACCACGCCAAAATCAGCGCGTCCGGTTTCAACTTCAGTAAAGATATCAATCTGTGGAGTGATCGGAATCATTTCAGCAAAAGGCCCGAAAAACGATAGGCTTGCCGTGTGTCCAAAACTACCTGATGGGCCGAGGAAAGCAACCCTATTTGGGGTTTGCACGGCTCGTGAAGCAGCAAAAATTTCAGTCCAAATTTTGTCAAGCGCATCTTTGGGATATATACCGAGATTCTGCGTTTTTAGACGATTACGAATTTCGTACTCACGCTGCGGTACATAAATTTCCTTCCCCGTGTCGGCTTTTAAGGAACCTATCTTCTTGGAAATCTCTGCGCGTTCTTGAAGAAGATTTAGAAGTTGGTCGTCTATGCTATTAATTTGATCGCGTAATTTTTTTAGTTCCACGGAAACTATCTCCAATGCGCGATGTCTATGGATTCCTGTGCGCGTAAAAACACACTTTCATAACTTTGTAATTGTATACCCGGTAGGCCTTTAGCCCACCGGATAGTCATAGTGACCCACAGCCTGAAGGCTGGGACTTGTGCTTCCTTGCAGTCAGCGTTTCCGAAGAAACGTCTTACGTCTGCTCCACTTTAGGCGGCTAAGCCGCCTGTTTAATATGTTTTTCGCAACGTCGTGGGTTGGCTCTGGTTCCACCCATTGGACAACTGCCCTTTCTACCAGGCACGCCGCGCGATAAGTCCTTGCTGCATTGGCTTGATATGGACGCTATCCACCGACTTTGAAAGGTTAGGACGATTAGGGATTACCCCTATTTCAATTTCGCTGGCAGTCTGTGATGCCCAAGCACAGGTTACCCGTCTACATCCACAAGCTAAAGCATGCGGATTTGACGGAATTGTGTTAACTGCTCAACTTCTTTATAGCAGCAATCATTTCATCATCTGAGGGATTGTTTTTTACTATTTCAACAAAATCCTCAGCAGATATCTTATGTTCCTCCAGGAACATTTTATCTTGTGGTCACGGATATATGTATTCACCGATGATGCCTTGCAGTTTTGCGTTAGCTTTATCAGAAATTCTTGCGAGCCAAGGTATGCCGCCAATTATCATATCCCTGTGACGTGGTTTCCAATCAAGAGACATCTGTTTCACCTCCTCTCTATAATCGTAGGGTTTTACATGCCGTATTATGAAATTCCTTGATTACTGTCGCGTGTTTGCATCAAGTTGTTTCAAGGTTTGCTCTAAGAGTTCAACATTGCGTCCGTATTCTGTCCAGTTACCGTTGCGTTGTGCTTGTTGTGCGCTATTATAATAGTTATTTGCCTGCTCAATTAGCCCGCGCAACGATGTAGCGGTTTCTGGGAGGTCAGTTGCTTCAAGTGTGCCATCAACTGTAGCCGTGAGTTCGGTTTGCCCTCCTATTCTTTTTACAAACATTTCTCTGAGTGCTTCATCAAGCGTTTCGCCCCAAACGACATGGAGATTGTCATTCTCTTCGTAGCTAACAACGACGCGTCGGAGTTCGGGAATTGCGGTCGCCTCATCTTCAGATTGGATATAAATCGGTTCCACATAAAGAAGTGAATTATTCATCGGCATAATTAGTAGGTTGCCGCGAAGTACCCGTGTGCCTTGTGTGTTCCATAGGCTGATTTGCTGTGAAATTTCAGGTTTTTGGCTAATAAAGTTTTCAACCTGCATCGGTCCGGAAACTAATTCCTGTTTCGGAAATCGATAGACAAGGAGTTGGCCATATTGCGGTAAATCGCATCGAGCGGCGAGCCATGCGATAAGATTCGGTTTATTCCGTGGTGTGAACGGCAACATCAACATAAATTCAGCATTCTCTTCCCCAGGTAGCCTGAGAACGACATAGTAAGGTTCAACTGGTTGGACATTACTGGGTAAGCTCTTTTCAACTATCCGTTGTGGGGTAAGAGGACTGGTTTGCTGCGGCATGCTGGTTTGTCTAATCTGCGTGTCTGTATTGTCGTACAATTCCGTTCCGATTTCCCATTGGTCTTCACCAGCATAAAATGTGATTGGGTCTTTCATGTGATAATCTTGATAGACACGAGACTGGATAAGGAACATCGTAGTTGGGTAACGTATGTGTGCTTTTAAGTCAGCAGGCATCTCATCAAAACTCTTGAAAAGGTCTGGGAAAATCTTGCGATAGCATTCAGCAATCGGATCGCGTTCCTGTTCAATGAGGTAAAAATTAACTGTGCCATCGTAAGCATCAACTACGACCTTGACAGAATTTCGAATATAGTTTCCCCAAGGTTCTCCGCCTCTTTGACTCACACCTCCTGGTTGTCTTCTCCGTTGAATAAACTCTTGCATTGAAACGGAATAAGGGTATCGGTGCGTGATCGTATACGCATCAATTATCCATACAAGTTTCCCCTCATGAATAACGGCGTACGGGTCCCCATCGTAGCGCAAGAAGGGAGCGATCTTGTGAATCCGCTTTTTGATATTTCGCTCGTAAAGCACTTTACTTGCTGATGTAATTTCACCGGGTAGGACAAACTTAATTTCATTATTAAACTTGAGCATGTAGACAAGTTTGCGCCAGAAAGAAGATAGCACCACACCTCCATTACCTTGATAGGCGTAGTCCACGTACTGTTGACCCTCTTGTGGATAGTCGAACTCAAGTTTTAATTCAGTGCGTTCTGGATGAACGATGACGTACCTGTCGGTACGCTCCCCGTAGTAAATTCGGGGCCCTGGTTCTGTGTTAAACCTATCCGGCCATTGGGATTCATACTCAATAGGTGGTAATCCTCTGATGTACATATTAGGGTTACCGTTCTCAATTTCGTTCACAGGACTGACGACAGCTCCGTAGCCGTGCGTATAGGTATAGGTCTGCTTGTACCAATCATTTTTGACAGCATCCGGGAGTTCATTGATGTTTAACTCGCGTGCAGAAAGCATCACTTGCTGAATGGTGTCATTAACAGTGTATCTGTCAATGTCTACATCATAGAAATCGTACTGTGAACGTAATTCTTGCAGTTGCCGGAAGATTCTGCGTATCGGACGCCAATCCCAGAGGCGGATACTATTGATAACAGGCTGATTTTCGGGACTTGTTATGTCAGCATAGGAGAGTTTCTCTGTCAGTGGATACTCTTCTTCGGTCACCTTATTATTTTCTAAGCCATAAGCATGGAGCGTTGCTTTGATATTATAGTTAATATATTTCTGTTCTAATACCTGTTTGTTAGGTTCAACTCGCCATGTCTGTATAAGTTTTGGATACAATTGTCCAACAAAACCAGCGATTATGAAGATTATGAATCCAGCAAAAGCAAAAGTGTTGCGCCGCAGGAAGATGCTAATGATGAAAACAGCAGCACACAAACCAGTTATTACCAACATAATCCATAAAACAGGGTAACGGGCATTCATTGCAGCGTATCCACCACCGCCTCGCACAACATCGTTTGAGGTATGCAGCAGGTCAAACATTACATAGCGGTAGTTCCAACCGCGGAATATAAGTGTTAACCCTACCAAAGTGAACAGATGTGCTTTCACTCGGAAAGGCGGGCGAAAGCGAAGTTCGTTTGTTTCACCTGTTATCAATCCATGGAAAAAGTAGATAATCACAGCAAAAATTGTAACTAATAGAAAGATGCCAAATAGTGTGCCGATGACGTACCGCTCCATCGGCATTTTGAAGACGTAATAGGCAATATCCTTATCAAAAATCGGATCACGAGCAAGTGATGTGAAATACGCTTTTTGTCCACTCTCTATCTGAACCGGTGTGTTCAAACGCAAACCGACCGGTATTGTATTTTGAGCACCCGCCCGTTCAATACCTCTTGTTATTACCTCTTCAACTTGTGCGGTAATTGGCTCATCCCCATCAATGTAAACGTTTACCTCATCGCCTACCTGTATGTTCTTTGCCTCAAGTTCTAACGTTGGGACAGTGATTTCGTCTGAATTGAGGTTATTTTCAACAACTATAGGTGTAGCAGACTGGAAATTTAGATTTTCAGCGTGCGTATATCGCAAAAAGACTTCCCATCGATCGGTCGCTGAATATCCCATTAAAATGCTGAAAAGGATTGCGAGCAGCGTAAGTCCTCCGTAAATCATTTTTCGAGTATCGGTTTGTCCACCGGTGAATTCAGTGCCGCCCATGAAAGCGGGACTGAGATGTGCAGGTGTGAACCGATGAATTATGAAGATATTTACCAAGAGGATAGCAAGATAGACAACCCCAACGACTACACCCACGAAGATTTTTGTTGTGAGAATTTTGGTGTAAATGTTTATCTTTTCCACCATCTCAAACCATAAATAATCTGGATAAATATTGACCCAGGCGGTAAAAATACCCGCAAGGATAGCTAAAATTGCAATAGTGATGATATAACGTTTGATCCGTGAATCCATTTTTTCTCCTTGTGTCTGGATTATGTCTTTTTGGAACATATCTCCTATATTCTATCTATATTCAAGCGCATGCCGATAAGCCAACTAAAATGCTTGTCCTAAACCAAAGTGATATTTGAATCTCGGTTTGATGCTTGCTAAATCAGTGTGGCGTGCGGCAGCAAAATCTAAAGAGAACACGCCAAGTTTTAGCCTAAGTCCAATGCCTACTGATCCTTTTATATCTACAAGACGGATGCGATTGCCATCACGTCGGAGTGCTTGGAAAGGGTTATCGGGACCGTATTGCCAATTTGCCCATGTGCCGCCGAAGTCAGCAAAGAGGATACCTCCGATGCCGCCGATTGACCAACGAATTGGCCACCCGAAATATAGAACATCTATGAACGGAATACGTAGTTCAACGTTAAACAGTCCGATACGAGAACCGACGAGGTCTTCGTAATTATAACCGCGGAGCGTATCAATTCCGCCGAGATAAAAGAGAGACCTGTCAGTGCCAAAACTACCACCAAGCAGCAGTCGGGTGGCAATGGTGGACCGTCTCCCTAAACCGAAATAATTTCGGAAATCGAAAATGGCGTTTGTAAGGGCTAACTGGCTGCCAATAGCTGGAAATGAACGTTCTATTTCAAAGCGATAACGCGCGCCTCTGTAGGGTGCCCACTCTCTCCACATTGTGTTATCACCGACAAAAGCGATGGAACCGAGCGAGAGAAGTCCGCGATCATAATAGTTAAAAGGCTCGCTTGTCTGATAATTATAGGAGAACGGTGTTGTATACATTGAAAACTGAAGGTCTAACCGACGATACCGGTCAAATGGATAGCTCAGATAGCCGCCGAGTCCCGTAACACGTTGTAAAATCCCGCGCTGATGGTATTGATGGTAGTTATAAACTACTGCACCAATATCAGCACGATGCGTCAAAAACCCGTATTGCGCGATAAAATCCGGAAGAAGATATCCACCTGATTGATTAATCACATTAACTTCCACGCGATGATTACCTAACATATCGCTGGCACTCATCTGAATTTGGCTACGGAGTAGTCCATCTGCACCATAACTAAATTGCGGGAAAATGGCATCAAGACGGAAAGTAGATTTTGTACTGTACTTCCGTTTCGCAATTCTATAATTTGGTTCAGGGGTATCAGAATCTAAAACGATAGGAACCGATTGTGTTTCTAACGAGGGGGTCTCAATTTTTTCGTCGAGTATGTTTGCTGATTCCATTACACAGATATCATATTTCCCATCTTGATAAGCACTAAACAACAGCCGCTTCTCATCAGGTGAAAAACTTGGGTTGGAACAGCCTGTTATAAAGTTAGTAAGACGTGTTACTTGCATGTCAGCGATGTGGAGTTTGTATGCGTCAAAGACTCCGGTACGATCATCAGAAAATAAAACAGTTTTTCCATCGGACATCCATACGGGACTGATTGCATTTGAGGTGCTGCCTGTGAGAGTCTGTTCGGTCCGTTGGTCGATATCAATTAACACGAGTCTATTTTTACGTTCTCGTTCTGAAGCGTAAACAATTGCATTTTTTGTTGGATGCCAAGACGGATGTGTATCATTAAAGGGGTCTTGGGTTAATCTATCAATCGTTTCGGTTTCCAGATCAATAATATAAAGGTCTGTTTGCCCTTCCTTTAAGGCGGAAAAAACGATTTGCTTTCCACTTCTGTCGTAATTAGGTGAAGTGGCAGCGTCGAAATCAAGCTTGGTATAATGTGTCAATTTATGCGTAAGGATATTGACTTCAAATAGGTAATTTGCATTGTGATGTTTGCCAATGAAGGCAATATGGTCTCCATCGGGTGCCCATGCCAGGCTTTGATCAAATCCACTGGAATCGGTGCGGATTTCCTCGTATTTATTACGGAATAAGCGTTTCGTAATCCGATCAAGCCGTTGCCCAGTTTTGGCAGACATCAGGACAATTTCCAAAAATCCTTCATTACCGGTAATATAAGCAATAATATCACCACTGGGTGACCATACAGGTTTAATATTATGAGAGAATCTTGCTTCTTCGGTAAGTATCTTGGCAGCGATGTTCGGTAGTTCCATATCCTGAATCAATGGCCAATAACGTTTTCGCATCATTTGTCGCCATTCTTTGTCAAATTCTGCAAGACTTACTCCCAAGACGTTTTTAAAAACTGAATCTATATCTTTTCTTCGACTCTGTCTTAAGCCTTGCAGAATCTCAGCGATTTTTTCTCGTCCATAAGTCTGTACAAGATGCGCAACAGCCAACTGCCCCATCTTATATCCGAGATAAGGTGAACTCAGTCGATTAAAGTTCTGTAACTCTGTCAAAGGCACAATATTATTATTGATACTTGCATCTCTCAATACCATTTCGCCGATAGCATCGTTATCTTCAGCAAAATAATCCGCCATTCCTTCCATGAACCATATAGGTGGAGAGTAGAGAAACTCACCACTATAGATGCTTGCATGGGGTTTTTGATAGAGAATATCGTATTGAAAGATGTGGATAAGCTCATGAAAAATAACTTCGCGAAATGCTTCCAGTGAACCTGTAAAGGGAATGACAATACGGTGTTTGAAGAGTTCAGCAAAGCCTCCGATGCCTTCGTGTAGTTCCTGAAGTATGATATTGGTTTCTTGAAAATCTTTATGTGATTTGTAAAGGATTAGCGGGGTTTTGTTTTCAAGTTCGTGTTCAAAGTCTTCGCTATGTTTTTCATAAGCGTCCTCTGCGATGGCAGCCATCACCGGCACAAGTTTGGCTTCGCTGGGGTAGTAGTAGATGTCAAAATGTTCTGTGCGATGGATATGCCAATCACGTTGTGCAGTAATCTTGTTTTTTCCAAAACCTTGCGCAAAAACGTTTGATGAAATGAGCATCGTTAGGCAAAAACAGAGAAAAAGACGCGTGATTCTAATATCGGCGAATATGTTTTTTGCTGTGAGTTTTTTCAGAGTGTTCATCAGTTTTTACCGGACTAAATTTGGAATTAAGATTGGGATTTCAAAATGATGACAACGCAAGTATCTAAAGGACATTCTAATGATGAGGTATCTACCGCATCAGGAATCGGTCCTCTTGTTCATAGTGTGGTGAAATATCGCGTGTAAATTCGTAGGCAGCGCGTTTGCTAAGTTCTCTTAACGTGGTTTCCTGCGGTGCCATCTGCGAAAAGACGAAGGAACCGATAGAATGTGCCTCTGCTGTTTTTTGAAGATATGCTTCATCCCAGATAATTTTTTCGGTATCAACATCAATTATTATCACACGGAGTGCAAGAATATAGGTTTTCTGCATATAGTCCTGATAATCCATGACATAACGTTGTTGACGGGTTGAGTATCGTTCACCGTAGTAGCGTCTTGGTCGGGTATCGGTTTTAAATTGATAACTTCCGACGATGATACCTTTGACTTCAAAGTATCGACCTAACTCGCTTAATCGCTCGGTATTCACAAGCCATTCTTCTCCTACCTCTTCACCAGTCATTAATCGTGTAGTTTCTTGTTTGTTTACGACCTTAAAATGTTTTTGTCGTGTTAAACCGCTTCTTAGAATTTCAGCAATTTCGTTTCCTGTTTTAACTGGTATTCCATCAAGTTTTGTAGCGTTTTTCTCACTGACAAAAGGTAGCACGGCAAAGTTTGAATAGGTATCAATATCAATTTCGGATTGCACCTTAATTGGAATAGAAACGCGCGCTACCTTGCTGCCACAGGCACATAGCATTAAGGTCATCATAACCAAGGCACATATTGTTATCTGTCGCTTATAAGATTGCAAAATGAGAGATTTGATTTTTTTCTGCATCGGGAAGGTTCCATGATTAATTTCCTACGGATTCTTCCGAGGATTCGGGTAGTGTTTCTTCGCTGTCGGTTCCGCTTCGGCGAATATGTAGGCGACATCTGCGGTAATTGATGCGGTAATATTTACTTTCAGGATCAAGTTCGGTTGCACGTTGATATGCTGACACTGCCTCAGTAATTTTACCTAAAGCTTCGTAACCTACGCCAAGGTTGTTGTGAGTGGCAGCGTTATCTGGGTCAATAGATACAGCTTGCTTCCAACGAAAAATTGCTTCATTCCAAAGACCTGCCTGTGCTGCTTTTATGGCAAACTGATTGTACGCTTGGACACTTGTCGTGTCGTGTGACGCACATCCGATCAAGGTTAGGATTATGAAAATAGAGAGTAACTGGATTCTGGTGTATGTTTGTTGCATTTTGCTAACCATCCTTGCTCACTCAATTTTACAACAAATCCGTTTATGATGTCAAGGAAATATAGGGATAAGTCTGATCCATCCAATTCTCGTGCAGCGCTTTCGTAATATAACGTGAGTTTGATAATAAAATTCAATAACCACTGTCCGTTGGGTAGAACGGAATAAACAAAAAATCGGACATAAA
>JAGWBU010000098.1:19322-19663 GCA_021295735.1 Candidatus Poribacteria bacterium
ATTAACAAAAAACGCGTTTAATGTGAATGTCGGACGCACATTCACCAAGCGCAATTCATTGCGCCTCGGACATTCTTCAACTCAGCTTGAACCGATAATTTCACAATGAAGTCTCATTTTTAGAAATGGTATAAGAAGGCATCACTTAAAATGTCCGCCTTTGCTCCAGCGGAGCAATATGTTTATAGCAGCTATCCGCTCCAGCGTTTCCGCTCCAGCGGAGCGGTCCGTAATTTTATCACACATAGCACTCCGCTGGAGTGCTTACTATTACCCATAAGTCGAAATTCTTACTATTGATCATAAATTCGACATAAAGTGCAGACATCTATTTTCTTGAT
>JAGWBU010000006.1:0-2249 GCA_021295735.1 Candidatus Poribacteria bacterium
AGTCATGTATATAGTATCACATAAATATAAAGGAATGTCAAGAAAAATGTAGATTTTTAGATACTGTTACTCAACCTTCAAAACGCAATGCTTGAAACATTTTGACCTAACCGATTTTGGCTAATCGGATACGCTTTCCTTCAACACGAACCGATTGCTCATCCGTTATATAGGATTGGCGACAACTACGCTTCTTATACTTCGGAAACTTCGCACGTTTGGATACCCAATGCGCAATCGCTTGACCCAGATTTTTGATAGCATATAACGCAGCTCGCTGATCTTGTGAACTTGTCCAATCATAGTCTTTCTTCGTTTTATTGAAGTTATTGTTGAGGGTTCGCCATGACTAGAGGTTATCCGCTTTTAAGCCCATCTTGAAATCTGATAATGCTTGATTGTAGGCAAACCTTGCGTAGCCACATTGCTGGGAAAACCAACGCTTCTGCTTAAATGTTAGATCTAATGTGATTTTATGTGTGCTATATGGCATATCTGACCCTGATAAGATGCTGGCTCCCACTTCTAATGGTGTGGCAGGTGTTAGAAGCACCCACCACTGAGTCAGTCCTATAATTATAACCATAAATACATGTAAATGTCAAGCGTTTTTGGACCCAAGCATAAATGCTTGGGATTGTCAGTTAATTCCCTTCACGGATTACGCAGATTCTGTGGGAGCAACCTTGAATCAACGTAAAGCGCGCGTATCACACTTGTCGTATTCAGCGTTGATTCCCTCCTACAAGGAAAAGAACGGTTAATAACAAATTCGGTTTAACGTCTTTCAAATTAGACATGTTGAAGCCAAAAAAGTTCGTGATAGAGATAAACTCTACCCTTCGGATACACAGAATATCTGATTTTCTTTTTATAATACTTTGCACGCTCTACTTGCAGAGTTATTTTTAGCAGATTTTAGAATTACTTGGACACTTTGCATAGGCGAGGTTAGGAAACCTCACCTATCAACAGACGAAAGTGTCAATGTATTTTTTTAATTCACTATAGTTTTAAGAATTGTCAGTTAATAAGTGTTACTGAAAGTTTATATTGTCCGTTGGGTAGAACGTAAGCGAAACTATAGGTAGGTGTTATAATGTGTTGACAGTAATATTAATTTTTCAATTTGGGTTTGGTTGGTCAGGTTCAACAATAACCGACTTTAGGATCGTCTGGCATATTGCGGAAACAGTTCATCATGAATGTCACTACACTGTCGTAGATGAATCTTTCGTGTCTCGTCGGCAGTGTCGACCATAGTTGGAAAGAACATACCTGCGCCAGTATCAATATTGTAGCCACCAGCTGAATGAACGCTCAGATACTGATGCAGTGTTTCTAAATCAGGTTCTGTTATGCAATGTTGTGTGCAATTCATCGTAAACATTCGCCGCTGGGTTCCGCCACCAAATGATGCGTGGTAGGTGTCGTGATTAAAAATCACTACGTCACCAGGATTGCTTTCTAACGCGATGCTTGTTGGGAAGTCGCGCGGTAGAATACCGAACAACGCTTCTGATTGATTTGGGTCAATCTTTTGTGCGCGTACAAAATGTGCGGGGTTTTGGCTACCGGGAATTATTCGCAAGCATCCGGTCTCACGCGTCAGTGGGTCGAGATAGAACGCAACTTTACATGCGAAAAGCCTTCCCCAATTTCCATCGGGATGCCAACCAGTATCACCTGTATAATAGTTTCCGTCTCCACCAGCATAGTTGAAATCCTCTCCAAGAACACCACCGATAAGTCCCTTTAGGCGCACATCATCAAGCAATGCACAGAGTTGAGGACGATGTTCAATGGGGCCTCCAAACATTGTGCGGTGTGTGCCATCATGCTCCTTACCACCACCAAATTCTTGGATTGAAATTTCAAATTCTTCTGTAATCCACTCAACTTCGTTCGGTGAAAACATGCCGGGTATTGATAGATAACCGAATGTGTTAAAGAAGTTTACTTGGTGTTCTGTAAGTTTCATGATGTGCCTCTTCTTGAAATCCAAAAACGGTATAGCGATAGATTTTAATCGGGTTTTGTGTTGTGCGTACATTAGCAGATGCAGCACTAATTGTCAAGGAGTTTGGTAATGTAAGGGTGTGTAAATATTTGGTTACATAGGTTCAATTTACAATGATTACGCGGCGTTTCCCACTGTAGGGGCGGGTCTCCGGGGAATGCCAAAAGGCATTCATACCGTTGATTTGGTGCCCCGCCACTGCGCAGGACGTGCCATGCAACGGGCAGGC
>JAGWBU010000006.1:2285-41423 GCA_021295735.1 Candidatus Poribacteria bacterium
AATGCCTTTTGGCATTCCCCGGAGACCCGCCCCTACAATAGGAGTTGTGCGGATTTCTACAAAAACTTTACACACCCGTAATGTAACCTAAATCAAAGTCATAGACACCTTACATTTAACTGAGAGTGTGCATAATAATGTAAGAGATGTGCTTAGTAGTAGAAATCATATCAATTGTGCCACAAAAAAGCGTTTTGCTTAAATGAAAATGGCAAGACACAGAGACCTCGCCTTACAATATTAAGAAGTCAATACCGAATGTCTATGTGTTTCTATGAAAGCCCATCCCAATATCTCCACATATCTTCAGGGGTATCAAACTTAATTTCATCAAGGTCTTTCCTGCGGTACCTACCGATGAGCGCGATTCTGACGTTCCGTCCGCAATTCGGACCGGCGGTATGGCTCATCTGGTGATGCCAGAAACAGACATCGCCCGCCTTCCCTGTAAATTCATAACTTGGTCCGAGATCAAATGGGGCAACACCACCGGGAAGGCTATCCAAGTCGTGATGTCTGAAGTATTCCGCCCAGATACGATGGCTTCCAGGCCAAATGGTAAATCCACCACCCTGTTTTTCAACTGTGTCAAGGTAAACGGTTGCACCGAGTGTAAAAGAACCTACAACGCCTTTAGGGACACCGTTTGAAGGGGTATGGTAACCGTCAAGATGTCCTAAAGGTTCGCGCCATTCTCTGTCTGGGTCAGGGAAATTGATGTGTGGACCTGCACCGCCATCGGGATGTAGTTTTCCCTCACCTACCATTTCCTCAGCCATAGCGAAAACTTCGTTACCATAGATTGTTCCCTTGATAACATTTTCGCCACCGATGGGGGCAGTTCGATATCCTTTACGAATCCAAGATTCGGGGTCGTTTCGATCTTCTTCAAGTGACTCCCACACCCTATCCAATGCGGCATCAATTTCTTCCTGAGTTAGCGCGCCGCGCGCAACCAAATACCCGTTTTCTTTGAAAAATTCTTTATCTACGTCTGTTAATAAAGGCATAGTTTTGTGTTCCTTTCATAACTAAGCGTTGACAGTAAATCCGTTCTCTTCAACTGCTTTTTGGTACGGATCTTCATCTATTCTCAACCCAAAACCGGGGAGATCGGGGACATTTACATATCCATTTGAAATAGAATAGCTGGAGTCATCTATTCCTGGTGTTGTTGCATGATCCCATTCAACAAACTCAAATTTTTCTACTTTTGCAGCGAGATGACCTGTTACAAAATTACCGTAGTATCCACCGTAGTGGTGTGGTGCTGTGCCGACGTTGACTGCATCCAATTCAGGCCCTAATTCCAACCATCTTGAGAAACCGGGATGGAAAATGTCATATTGCACGATGTCAATCAGTCCGTCTTTCGCCCAATTAACTAAGTGAGGAGATGCGCCACCTTCACCATCAGCGATTTTAGTCTCTATTCCTTCAGCGTTTAGCCATTCCTTCAGTAGACTATAAACCCGTGCATCCTCGTGGAATGCTTCCTCCATCCAATACACGTTTGCGTCTGCTGTTCCGCCTAATACCTGCTTGGTAAGGTTAAGATTGTAGCCGTTGTTTGCATCAATTAGAATTGCGGCATCGGGTCCCACTGCATTACGCACAGCATGGATCACGTCAATATCGCGTTGTGTGCCTTTTTCAAGCGGCATGTGCATTGCGCCACGTCCAACCTTTATCTTGAAAGCGTTGTGTCCGCGTGCTTTACCCTCAAGTGCTTCAGAAGCGATAAGCGCTGCAGCTTCCGCATTGTCCTCAAGATGTAAGTCATCAATGTAGAGAGAGGTATCGTAGCACGGCGCTTGAAAGTCGCCATATTCACCGGATAACATCGCGTAGACAGGTTTTTGTTCCAACTGTCCAACGAGGTCCCAAAGTGGATATTCCATGAACCTAAATTCTTCGATCACGCCGTTTTCTGTATCAAACGCCTCGTTCAGTTGAAATCCGACGATGGCTTCCGCTTTCTCACGTGAAATTGACGAAAACCCAATACCGCTTGCACCGTCAGAGGTTGTGATGCGTGCAATGGGAGGTCGCACATGTAATCCGTGTTCACCGAGCCGCGAGTTGCATCCGGCTTTGCGCGGACGTTCACCTGTCAAACGTGCCCATTCAATTCGTTCTATTTTTGCATTTTCCAAAGACGTTCTCCTTACTAACTCAGAATTATCTACAGTCTATCCCATAAATCATTTCATGATTTCTCTCAGAAAATAAAATCTTATAGTAAAATCCAATAATATGTTCACATTTCAATGAACAGCAATTCCCACACGCATGCGCTGGCGAGGTTTCCTAACTATAATTGTAGGGCGGGGCTGTGCCCGCCCGCTATTTTCTTGCCAAGATATGGCGAGGCACAGAGACCTCGCCCTACAATGTTTATGAGATACATTCTACATTTGCGTTTGAAGTAAAGCAATGCTCTTCGGGTCTAATTTGTTATAGTTCTCAATTTCATATCGGTTGCCATCAGCATCTTTAATGAGGACGCGTCCGCTTTCAAGGGTGACAATATCGTATCGGGTGCGGATACCGAACTCTACATCGCCTTGAGTAGTTTCGACATCCCACGTTGTAACGCCGAATTGTCCATCAAGCGAGTTGATTTTGGTAATTTTCGGCATAAAATATCGTTTTTGCAACTCTTCCGTGAGGACATCGCGTGAATTAGGCGTGAGTTTTTTGACATCCTCAACGATACCGAGTTCGTTTCCCTCGTTATCTAAAAGGGCGATGTACCGCGTGGTTTCACTTACTGGAAAACTACGCACAGGTTCAACCTTCGTGTGAGTTGTTCCATCCGGGAGTTGGACAACAAGTTCTGCAAATGCGTTTCGACCAATACTAACCTTGCTTGCGTCAAGGAATTTTAACTCATCAGCAACCTTAATCGCTTCATTCATTAGCCTCTCTCCTCTAATCTATTGTGATGCTACCAAGCGCGTATTTTAGACAATTCAGTCTGTTTTTGACACAGACTGGCGTAAGTGCCGTCTTTAGCGATCAGTTCCTCATGTGTACCCATTTCGTCAACTTCACCTTCTTTCAAAACGATGAGTCGATCGGCATATTTTAGGGTTGATAACCTATGCGCGATTGCAAAGACTGTCCTACCTTGTACGAGCCGTTCCAACGCTTCTTGGATTTTAGATTCCGTCTCAGTGTCAACAGATGAAGTGGCTTCGTCTAAAATCAGGATGCGCGGATTTTTCAAGATTGCGCGTGCGATAGAGATCCTTTGACGTTCACCACCTGAGACGCGTGCACCTCGTTCACCGACCATTGTGTCGTAACCGTCAGGGAATTTGATAATAAAATCATGCGCATTTGCAGCCTTAGCAGATGCGATAATCTCATGCCGAGATGCGCCAGGTTTTGAGTACCCTATATTCTCAGCGATTGTGCCTGCAAACAGGAATGGGTCTTGTAATACAACCCCAACCTGCTGTCGTAGTGCCTTGAGCCGAATATCTTTGCTGTTGTGACCGTCAATTTCTATTGTGCCTTCATTTGGATCGTAAAAACGGGTAATCAAATTGATGAGCGTGCTTTTCCCCGCGCCACTGTGTCCAACTAATCCTATCATTTCACCGGGCTGCACCTGAAAACTTACACCATTTAGTGCATCCTTTTCACTGTCGTAAGAGAAATAGACATCCTTAAATTCGATTGCCCCGCTAATATTCGCGAGTGCAACAGCATCCCTTTTATCTGCAACACTTGGTGGCGTATCCAAAATTTCAAATACACGTTCTGCGGAGGTGCCTGCGCGGATAAACCTTTCATTCATTTGGCAGAGGGTATACACAGGTCCAAAGAATTGCATCATGTATGATTGAAACATGACCAGCGTACCCAGTGTTAAATCGCCTTGGAATAGCTGCCATCCTCCAACTAACCAGATTATGATAGACCCAGAATAGGTAAAAAATTGCATCATTGGACGGTAAAGCGTTCCAAGTTTGGCTGCGTTCATTTCACCGGAAAATACCTGATGGGTTAGGTCGCTGAATCGACTAATCTCATACCGTTCACGTGCAAACGCTTTAACAACGCGCACCCCAGGAATTGTGCTGGATAGAATTGTGCTAATGTTTGCATAGCGTTTCCATAATGCAGAATATACTTTTCCCATCTTTTTGCCAAAAAAGATAGTGAAAAAGATAAGACAAGGAATTGGAATTAACGTCCATAACGCAAGTTTCCAACTGAAAATGAACATGATAATACACATATTGATCAGAGTTAGAGAATCACCAACAATATCCTGTACTCCATTTGCAATGAAATCCCGAAGTCTTGATACATCGTGTGTGATTCTGGACATCAGATTACCAGTGTCGCGTTCATGGAAAAAGTCAATGGAGAGCGCGTTCAGATGTTCGTATGTCTCGTTTTGGAGTCGTCGAGTGATATTCTGACCTACCCATGCCATCATATACCCACGAACAGAGGAAATTACCATCGTAAAGACTCTAATACCTGCCATGAATGAAATAAGCCAAATTAGATGTCCAAAACTACCACCGAGTGGCATACTACCTAACCATCCGCTTAGCGTATTTTTTATGCCTTCCAGGTGTCCCCAACTTGTTTCTGGAAGTTGAGCGGGAATCGGATCTTCATTAGCAACAGCGGCAGAGACAACAGTTCCCGCGGGTTCAAGGATATTGTCAACTAACTCTTTACTTAGAATAGGTGGAAGCACAGCGACAAACCGAATTATCAGCATCAATAGGAAAGCCGGAATCATGACATGTAAAAATGGGACAGCATATTTGAACAGGCGGAAAATAAGTTTGCTGTTTTGAACACAGTTTACACAAACACCAGACCAACTGGGAATTGGTTCTCCGCATTTCTCACATCGGCTTTTATCGCCGCCTGGCTGCATTCCGGAGGGACCACCAGGGCCGCGCCTGCCACGCCGTCTGCCTCCTGGGCCGCGACCACCGCTGCCACGCGCGCCATCTTCTGAATCGCCTTCCTTTTGTAGAGAAAATTTTTCCAATTCCGATACAGCAAGGTTGAATTTTGGGGTTAACCTTTTTGAATAGCGTGCCAATTCAAAGGCATTTTCTGATGTGGTAACCTTGAGTATGTTATTGCCGTACATCTCAAGGATTTCAATGTCTTCAACGGAGGTGAGAGCCACCTCTCGAATATCGTGTCCAAGGACACCGCGCTGATTAAAAGCAATCAGTCGCTTATCTGTAGCTAATAGCCAATCTTTTCCATAAGTTCCATCAAACCGTAAGTCGGTTGAAACGGCAACTTTAATTTCCTCCCCTTTTTCAAATAGTCCTTGTGCCTGTTTTTGTAGGATTTCAGGTACTTCTTCCTTCGTCGTTAACTCGTTATTCCCTTTCTTTCGGAAACGGAGTTTACCATTATAAGACCCCATCCGGTGGGATCTCCCGCGCCTTGAACCTGACATCGGATCGTGCATAAATCAAACCCCACAGAATTAATTTATACTAAATCACAAAATATATAGACATCCATCTGCAGACGCACTTCAGGAGCGTACGCTCAATGATGTCAAAGTAATTATAGTTTTTTATTAAAGACTTTTCTATTTAACGAATTTTGAAGGGAAAAGTTGAAGTAAAATTTTTTATGCTTACGGAGAGACGGATTAATTTTGTGGCGATATTTGCACAGGTTGACTGGGGTTGTCAATGTCTGAAGTATGGAGAAATACGTTGCCATTAATAAGGAAGGGTATCTTCTGCAGGGTAGGTTGTGCTTTGCTCAAGTCTAACTGGAAGCCATAAACAACTTTAAAAGAAGGAGTTCCCGGTTAATAGTCAATTACTTCTAAATCTTGCATCCGCTCAAGTGCGAAAACACGAATATCTTGACGCAATTCACAAAACCCTTCTACACACAATGTTTGTCCAGACTCGCGACTGTTCGGTATATTAAATAGTCGATCTGGGACAACCACGCGTGTCATCCATGTCTTAGCGTTTGGCTTCTTATAGTCAAATTGAATTCTCTGATTGTTGTTAATAGCAGATTGGATCTCCTTAACTTGTGGCGCGAACTCTGATTGGGACGGATTCAGGGTAAAGTCCCCAAAAATGTCGCCTTTTTCATACATGCTTTCATGACACGGCTTGCAAATCAATTCGAGATTATCCAACTCGTTTGTTCCGCCTTCACATAAATCAATCTCATGGACTAGATAAACGTCTCCTTCTTCTCCGCAGCTTGAACAGATTGAACCGTTCTGCTGGATGAGGTAACGTTTGCGTTCATTCCAATCCGGTGGCCAACTCGGCAAAAAGTCATAAATTAAGGTTAAAGTGTCTTTTAGTTTTGTTAGTTCAGCGGATAAACTTCTTATCTCTTCCTCCGATGCGACCTCTCTATCTGGAACTTCGTCACGCACAAAGAGTGACAAAATGAGTTGTGATCTCTTTTGACGCAAAATTCCTTCAATTTCTTCTTCCCGCATTTGCAGCTTAATTAGACAAGAAGAATGGAGATGGTTGCCGTTAGATAGATCGATATCGTATTCATAGTCAGCAAATTGTTTACACACGGTACAGTAAGGCATTTTCAATCCTCATTTTAATTGTCAAAACTTTCTGCTGAGGGGCGTTCCTGCATAACAGGAATAACATAACTCCGAATTTTAAAACTTTCAATTTCTTCTGTCTCAGAACGTGGTTCTGGATTGGTGCGATGGTCAAAGACAACATAGTAGCCCTCTATTGCACATTCCAATTTGAGGTATGATGCAAGTTGCCGCTTACCTTTCTGATAACTTACTTCGCCTCTCCACACTTTTGTTTCGACCACGTATTTTCGCTGATTATGAGTGATGAGTAGGTCCATCCTACCACGTCCGGTTTGCACCTCAATGTGCATAAATCCACCTACCAACCGGACAAACTGCTCAAGATACTCTAATAGCAGATGCCTCCCCACAGATTCTTGCGGCGTGTCTGGTACTTGGAGTATCTTAAAGCCCGCGCGTGCTATGAAATCTCGGAAGTTATCAAGCAACGTCCCCATCTCTATATTTCCAGTCGTTGAGAGGTAATCAAGGAAACCTTCGCGAGTGTCTTCAGGGAGATATTCCTGCTCTAACCCGTTCACTGCAGATTTGAACATCTGTAAGATACAATAAAAATAAATTGGGTTAGCAATTTCACACATACCGTCCGTGCCTTGTTTTATGACTCCATAGGTTGCAAGTTCACTGATAAGATCATCGCGAAGATTAAAAGCCGGACCATCATCAGATGCAGTAATTCGCATCAAAATACTTTCAAAACGTGGGTTTCTGCGGATATTTGTTGTCAAATGGTCAATGTTCGTATTTCGTTCATGGAGCAGCTGGAAGTGTGCTTGTAAGAAATGGTCCATCGTAATAGATTCTGTCTTTGGAATCTCAAACTCATCAGTAAGTATTTGTGCCAATCGGTTGACGAGAAAAGGCTGCCCCGCAGTCTGCTTGTGTATGGATTCAATTACTTCAGACTTAAAGGGTTGTCCAACTTCTTCTGTGTACTGCTGTAGTAGTTCCCGTACCTGTTCAGGTGTAAAGTTCGGGAGGTGAAATTCATCTTGAATGTTGAAAGGAGATATAGAGCGGTCATAATTAAGTTGCGCGATACTTTTTACGCCGACAATACCAACGCTGTGAGGACATTTCGGGGTGGAATTTGAAATATAGATACGACGAAGTGAATGAAGAAAACCTACTAATGCTTCTTGTGGGATGCCGTCAAATTCGTCTATGATTAGAATAACCCAATGCATATTATATTCAGATTTTAGAATATTGTCTAACATTCTAAAGAATCTTCGCATTGAAACTTGATCGGTAATATTCGTATTTTCTAAATATTGACGAAGTGTTTCTGATAGCGTGTGTCCTTTTTTTTCCAAAACATTTACTATTTCATCACATAAATCTTGATAGAAATAGTTGTAAAATGTTGATGGAATGGATCCTTCAAATTCCTCAAAATTCAGCTGAATTGGTAAGCAAGTTGGTTCGCTGTCTGTGAATACGTTCAGCGCATTTTGAAAGAAGGTGGTCTTGCCAGTCTGACGCGGTGCGAAGATAACGATATAACGTCCGTCTTTGATACGCGCAATGAAATCATTAAGCTCCGCAGCACGACTGACAACATAGTTCTTCTCTGGATGAACAGGACCTTGCGTCCCAAAACGTCTCATTTTCTTTTCCTAATCTATAGTATTTTACGGAGATAAGGATAGCATAAGGAGATGTAGTTGTCAAGAGGGTGTTTGATAGATTTTTCAATCCAACGGAAACAATGGCCGCCTAACGTTCTCATACTTAAAATGCAGCGGATTTACCGCAGTCAATCCGGGTGTATCCACCTCAATAATCTTCCCAGCAATCGTTTCATAAGCAGCGCGATATGCGATTGCGGCTTTGACAACAATCATACGCATCGCTTTCGGATTGATGCCGAGACTCAGCAACTGCTGTAGACTAAAAGGTGTTTGACGGTTGCTTGTCAGCACCACTAACGAGTCTCCTACAGCAACGACCGTTGTCAATCCTTGATTGTGATATTTTTGTCCACCGTGACGCGGTTCCGTCTCAATAAAATGACCATCATGAATTAGACGGACTTTTCCCTGAATTGCTACTGGATTACCGTGAAGATTGTCTGCTTTCCCACCAACCTCTAAAGACACCTCATTGCCAACACCTACCTGAACACAGGCTTGCACATTCTCAGGGTCGCACAGAACAACGACAAACCCGGATGCCTTTTGTCGTAACAACTCTGCAAGTATGAAAGTGCTATCACCGGGTGAACCGCCGCCTATATTATCGCCCATTTCAACAAGTATCACCGGATGTTCGTGGCTCGAAATTGCTTGCCGCACAGCGTCTACTGCGTCAGGCAGATCCAGTGTTAATTGGTCACGGATATTCCACAACATATCTGATAACCGATTAGTCTCAGCTTGTGCAAGTTTCGGGTCGTTATTTGTTACAACAACGAAGGATGGACCTACCTCATAGACATCTGCATAAGGATATCCCGCTGCAACATTAGCTACAAGAATATTAGCATCACGTTCTAATTGTTCGGCTTCTTTTATAATGGAACGCATCGGTTCGGCACTTGTATTTTGATATAGGATATTGAGAATCATAGGCGGTTTAGCAAGTACCTGCGTAGGTATTACTTTTTCTTTGAGAATGTGCATCATTAATTCTGCTGCTTGTAACCCACGCAGCCGCTGATCGATGTGTGGATTTGTTTTATAAATTACGAGTGCTGTTGATCTGTCAACCATCTGTTGAGAGACATTTGCGTGATGGTCGAGCGTAACAACAATCGGCAGAGATTCTCCAAAAGCGTCCCGAAGTCTTCGTAACACTTCGCCATCACCATCAGGATAACTCTCTACCACCATCGCGCCGTGCAGTGCGAGCAGTAATCCATCCAGTTTCGGTATTGCTTTGAGTTGCTGTATGAGAATATCAGTGAGTTTATCAAAAGCAGCGTCAGTTACAGGACCAGCAGGTGTCGCCGTAGCCATTAAGGTCGGGTAAGCTGTGAAGCCTTGTTGAACTACGCCTTGAATAAACCCACCCATTTCATGATGTGTCCCCTTCCAAACCGGGAATAAATCTTCTCCAATGCTGTGAGAAAACGCCTCAAAGTCGGTTGGTGTGTTACTAAATGTATTAGATTCGTGCATGATCCCACCGATAGCAATCGTAGCCATAATGTTTCTCCTATAAATGTCATTGTGTTCTGAAAAATTATTATGGATATTCTATAATGCCAACTCTGAAGTATTTTCAGAACCATTCAATTTCCAATACTTTCTAACTTCTCCAAAGATCTCTTCTTGTAGGAGCGACCTCCTGGTCGCGACCGTGTGTAAATATTGAGAAAAACCCGACAATTGAATGGCTCTGGAAGCATTTTAAAAATATCTTGACTGAACAAGCAGAAATAGTGTATCATTTAACACTGTTTTAATCTTTGAATTTCTAACAGATGTATTGTTTGCTGATATTTATAGGCGTGAATTGAGTAGCGATAGGACGCATGGCGAAAAATGACATTCGGAAAAACCGTATTGAAGCAGCGATAGAACTCGCCGCACAAGCGCACGATGGACAGTTTAGGAAAGGCACTAACACGCCTTATATTACGCATCCCTATGCTGTTGGACTGATGTTAATGAATGCGGGATGTGCGGAAACGGTGGTCATAGCAGGAATTCTACATGATACGGTTGAAGACACCGACTTGACGTTAGCGTGTATCCGAAAAGACTTTGGCGAATCTGTCGCGGACATTGTTGATGAATGTTCTGAGAATAAGTCACTGCGATGGCGTGAACGAAAGATTGAACGTATTGAAGCCTTAAAGGATGCTTCCACAGAGGTTTGCCTTGTAACTTGTGCGGATAAACTTCATAATCTACGGACTGTTATTTCGGAATACGATAACATCGGTGATGTGGTCTGGGAGCGTTTTCACGGTGGGTTAGAGGCGCAAGCGTGGTACTACCAAAGTATTTTGGAAAGTATGCGAACACATATAGAACATAATAAAAAAGTGTCGTACGATGGGGCTGCTCATGAACAATTCAGCGTTATTTTTCGGCAATTGCAGCAAGCTGTGATGTATCTATTTGAAGGGGAAATAGAATGAAAATTGCGTATGCTTTTCGGAGGTGTGCATCTTATCCATATAATGGCGGTGGACTACCCACCGATGCCAAAAATAGACAACAGTTTCTGCAAAAGGCGAAAGAAATCGGATTTGAAGGTATTGAACTTCCGACAATGAACCTGCCAGATGCAGAGATTGGGACACTCCGAACACAACTTGAAGAGGTAGGCATGCCGTGTGTAGCAGTCCGTGGAGGCGGTGGTGCTGCACATCCACGTGTTGCTGCTGGTAATAAACAATCTATGATAAATGCTGTTAATTTTGCTGCCAAAATAGGTGCAAACGTTGTGAATTCCACAGTCACTACGCCGCCACGAGACCCAAACAGCAAAGGCACATATCGTGGTGAATCTGTCTCGCAAGGCTCAAGCCGCCAAGCAAGTACAATAGACTATGAACGGACAGCGGTTGCTGTCTCTGAGGTGGCTTCTATTGCTGCAGATCAAAACGTCTCTATCTCCATTGAGATCCATCAAAATTCAATTGTGGACAACAGCTGGTCAGCGTTACATCTACTTGAGTTGATTGATGTACCGAATGTCGGTATCAATCCGGACTTAGGGAACATCTATTGGACTTATGACATTCCAGAGGAATCGTGCGAAGATGCCATTGTAGCGCTTGCACCGCATGTCAACTATTGGCATTGCAAGAGTCTCTATCGTGTGCATATACCAGATTTAGAAACTGCAATCTACGTCCAAGTCCCACTCCCAGATGGGGAAATTGATTATCGTTTCGCAATCGCTGCGTTGTTAGACGCGAACTTTGACGGATATCTTGCAATTGAAGGTGTCCGTTACGGTGATCAGTTTCATCAAGATGGTCGGAGTGTCGCGTATGTAAAATCAGTTGTGGCAGAGCTTAAGTCGTAGCGTAATCTGCAACTATAAATTCATAAATTAATGAGTATTTCTGAAACAGCTGCGATTTTGACCAACACGATTAACATAGTTCAGGAACTTCTAAATTACTTCAACTATTATACCAATTAATTTGATTGGGAGTCTTCTGCTAAAGTCAACATTGCGAGGCACAGAGACCTCGCGCTACGAATCGGGTTAATCGGGTATTAGACCTACTCAATTTTACACTCCAAAATTATGACAAACAAGAAAATCCGTCTTACTGCAACCGTCAAATGCGCTGGGTGAGCGTCAAAACTTGCTCCGGGCGAGCTTTCACACATTTTAAGTAACCTTCCGAAATCTACTGACCCGAACCTGCTTGTTGGCACAGAAACCTCTGATGACGCGGGGATATACCGTATTTCTGATGACCTTGCGCTTGTGAACACGGTGGACTATTTTACCCCTATCGTAGATGATCCCTATACATTCGGCGCGATTGCAGCCACAAATTCACTGAGCGACGTTTATAGCATGGGCGGCACACCGAAAACTGCGTTGAATATTACCTGCTGGCCCAGGGATGACCTTGATCTATCGATCCTTGGTGATATTGTAAGAGGAGGAGCTGAAAAGGCTGCAGAAGCAGGAGCAGCACTTCTCGGTGGGCATACGGTGGATTCACCAGAACTGATGTATGGACTTGCAGTAACCGGTATTGTGCATCCAGAAAAGTTTGTAAAAAACTACGGCGCGCGTCCCGGTGATGTTCTCATTTTAACGAAAAATCTCGGTATCGGCATTCTGACGACAGGCTTGAAATTCAACAAAATTGGTGAAGAAGTCTTGCCGCAATTGGTTGAATCTATGACGCGACTCAACGCTTCTGCATCTGCAGTTATGTTAAAATATAATGCATCCGCATGCACAGATGTCACAGGTTATGGATTGTTAGGACACGCGTCAGAAATGGCAGCAGGTAACAATGTGCGTCTAAAAATAGATAGCAGTGCGATTCCGTACTTTGAAGATGCTCCGTCACTCGTTAAAAAGAAAACCTACACGCAAGCATATCTGGCAAATACGAAATTCCTTTCGGATAAGGTCTCGTTCAGGTCATCAGTTTCAGAGGAGATGCGCCATATTTTGATGGAAGCAGAAACGTCAGGCGGTCTATTATTTGCGCTGCCAGCAGAAAATGCCGATGCAGCCGTAAAAGAACTTCACGCTGATGATTGTCCTGAAGCCGCGGTAATTGGTGAAGTCATCGCAGCAGATGGTGCACATATTGAGGTGCATTAGACCACTTCTGAAATGGTAACCTATATGACAAAAACTGAATTGGCAAAGCAGATTCGTGCTGTTTCATATCTTACAGGTGAATTCAAGCTGCGTTCAGGGAATATTAGTAATTTCTATTGGGACAAATACCGGTTTGAAAGTGATCCGGAGCTGCTAACCGCAATTGCCAAAGAAATGGCTAAACTGCTCCCAATAGAATGTGATGGTTTAGCAGGATTGGAATTAGGAGGTGTTCCACTTGCGACAGCAATCTCTTTGAAAACTGGTATTCCTTGTTTTTATGTCCGTAAGGAAGCAAAAAATTACGGCACATGCAATCTCATAGAAGGAGGTGTCCAAGAGAAAAGTTCACTTGTTGTTATAGAAGATGTTATTACGACTGCAGGACAGGTTTGCACATCTATAGAACAGATTCGTGGAGAGGGACACACAGTGGAACATGTTGTAGCAGCCATTGACAGGCAAGCGGGGGGAGAGGAAAAAATTAATGCGCTCGGATGTTCATTCGCATCGGTTTTTACACTTGCGGAGTTAGAAGTAGTATAACATCTTTTGATTTGGACAGAACACTAAAACAGACTTCATAAGTAAAATTAATAGACAATCAGGCAGATAGAAAATTCCGCTAAAGTAAGATAACGCGAGCAAACCGTAAGAGATTACGAGAAATGTGATAAAGAAAATGAAAATACTTTTTATTGGAGATATTGTCGGAAATCCGGGGAGAAGAGCAGTAACCGAATTCTTGAAGGAACTTAGCAAACCGTCTGAAAATTCCTACGACTTCATCATTGCCAATGGTGAAAACGCTGCTGGAGGAAAAGGTCTAACATTTGAAATTGTTGATCAGTTGTTGGCATCTGGCGTTTCTGCAATTACGACTGGAAACCATGTTTGGGATCAGAAAGAGATATTTGACTTTGTTGATACAACGCCGCAGCTGATTCGTCCTGCAAACTATCCTGCGGAAGTTCCTGGACGCGGTTTTACCATAGTCCCTTCAATGGATGGACGCGCTAAACTTGGTGTAATCAACCTCGCGGGGCAGATATTCATGAATAGATATACAAATCCGTTTCACGCATTGGATACGATTCTATCTGAAGTGAAATTGGAAACGCCGTATGTGATTCTTGATTTTCATGCTGAAGCGACTTCAGAAAAGATCGCAATGGGATGGCATGCGGATGGTAAGGTGGGTGCAGTTATCGGCACACATACACACGTTCAAACAGCAGATGAACGTGTTCTGCCACAGGGCACCGCTTATATTACGGACGTTGGCATGACAGGCCCTCATGATTCGGTTATTGGAAGCAGAATAGAGAAGGTAGTTGAAAGTTTTTTGACAATGATGCCTGCGCGCTTTGGTGTGGCAAAAGATAATATCAAGCTAAATGCAGTTGAGATTGAATTGGATGATGAAACAGGATTAGCACTCAGTATTGAAAGGATACAATATCAGCTTTGAAAATCAGATGAGATAATTGATTCGCCAACAAAATTCATATAAGTATTCATTCTTAGAGATAGACAAAAATGCAATTAGAACTTCCGATGCCTCGGACTATTTTCAGTGTTACGCAAATAACGAATACCTTATCTCGCATAATTGAGCAGCAACCAGTACTTCAAAATGTGTGGGTGAAAGGACAAGTTTCAAATCTGAGTCGTCCCGCGTCTGGACATATCTATTTCACACTTAAAGATGAAAACAGTAATATCAGGAGTGTTTTGTGGCGAAGTAGTGCTTCCCGACTACAATTTTTACCGCGTGATGGTGAAGAAATTCTGGTCCAGGGGCGAATCAACATTTATGCTACGAGCAGTGAATATCAGATAATTGTAAATACAATCGAACCACTTGGAATCGGTGCACTGCAGCGAGCTTTTGAGGAACTAAAACAGAAACTTTCAGATGAAGGACTATTTGATGCTGCTCACAAAAAGCCGTTACCGATATTTCCAAAGAAAATCGGGGTGATTACCTCTGAAACAGGTGCAGCTATTCAAGATATTCAGCAACAACTCCAAAAACGTTATCCGTTAGCTGAACTCTTGCTCCATCCTACACTCGTGCAAGGTGAATATGCTGCGGCACAAATTGCAAATGCAATACGTGCTATGAACAGTAGAACGGACATTGATGTTTTGATCGTAGGACGTGGCGGCGGTTCAATGGAAGACCTATGGGCATTTAATGAAGAAATTGTAGCGCGCGCGATATTTAATTCTAAAATACCTGTTGTCTCGGCTGTTGGTCATGAAACAGATTTCACTATTTCGGATATGGTTTCGGATCACCGATCGCCAACACCATCTGCTGCAGTGGAGCATGTTGTCCCCGACAGATTGGATTTATTAGCACAGTTAAATGGCGTGATAAATCGTTTAAATGAACTCATAATGCGCCAGATTACGACACAACATACCGAAATAGATGCATCGGAATCGGGTCTTTCACCAACGAAACGAATGGATACCATTTATCAGTTGTACCAATCAATTGACAATCTTGAGGCAACATGCCAAAAAACCATGACGGATAAATTAGGGTTGGTGGATAATCAGGTACAATCTTTAGCCGCTCGGTTAAACGGGCTTAGCCCTTTAGCAACTTTGGAACGAGGGTATAGCATTATTAGAAATGTCACCGAAGATGTTGTAAAATCAAGTCGTCAGGTGAACACTGGTGATAGACTTGATGTAAAGCTCTCACAAGGTAGCCTCGTTTGTACAGTTGATGAATGTTTAGATTAAAAGATTGACGAAAACTATATGATGTTGTTAGGTAAGGAGAAACCGCTTGACATTTGAAGAAAAACTTGAAAGACTAAAAGAGATTGTAGAAACGTTAGAATCGCCTGATACTTTGGAATTAGACGCTTCTCTGACACTGTTTGAAGAAGGGGTTGGTTTAGTCCGTTCGTGTAGGGAACTCCTTGAAGCTGCAGAGGTGAGAGTGCAAAACGTGTCTCAAGAAGAGAATGGGGACACCACAGCGGAATTTATATCCGAAAATGAAAACGGAGAATAGGGATGGTTTTGGAAAAAATTAAGTCACCAGCAGATCTAAAGACGCTAAATATAGGCGAGCTTGAAACACTCGCTGAGGAGATGCGCGCCTATCTATTGGCTGTGCTATCCAAACATCCCGGACATTTCGCGCCTAATTTCGGGACTATCGAATTAGCGATAGCCTTGCATACAGTTTTTGATACACCTCGCGACAAACTAATCTGGGATATAGGGCATCAGGCATATCCGCACAAACTACTTACAGGTCGAGCTGATACTTTTGATACACTTCGGCAAACCGATGGTATTAGCGGATTTTTAAGTCGTGAAGAAAGCAAGTACGATGTTTTTGGCGCAGGACATTCAAGTACCTCAATTTCTGCTGCGTTAGGTATTGCTGCTGCTCGTGATGTTAATAACGATGACTTCAAGGTTATTGCTGTTATCGGTGATGGTGGCTTAACAGGAGGAATGGCACTTGAAGGGTTAAACGCCGCGGGGGACTTCAAAAAGGACATGCTCGTTATCCTAAACGATAACCAGATGTCGATTTCCCCTACTATCGGCGCAATCTCAAAACATTTCCATAAGTTGATTAGTTCGCGCGGCTACAATCGTCTCCGTACGGGTGCTAAGGAATTGGTGAACTTTATCTCTTCCGATGCCAAAGCACTCGCGCAAAAAATTGAAGCATCGCTCAAACCGGGTACGTTGTTTGAGGAATTTGGGTTCAGATATTTTGGTCCTCTTGATGGCAATGATTTAGAAGCATTAATTCCTGTCCTTACAGGTATTCGTGAGTTAACTGGTCCGATTTTGGTGCATGTTGTAACAAAAAAAGGAAAAGGTTATCTTCCTGCCGAAGAAGACCCAGTTAAGTTTTATAGCGTCAGCGGTCAGTTTGACGTGAAAACTGGCAAATCACTCCGTCCCACATCCGCAACGCCTAAATACACAGATGTTTTCAGCCGTACTCTCATTGAAGAAGCTAAACAGGATTCACGGATTATTGGTGTAACAGCTGCTATGTTAGGTGGAACTGGTTTAGACAAGTTTTCGGAGGCATTTCCAGATCGGTGTTTTGATATTGGTTTAGCTGAGCAGTGTGCTGTCACCTTTGCTGCTGGCCTTGCAACTGAAGGTTTGAAACCTGTCGTTGCTATCTACTCAACCTTCTTACAACGCGGATATGACCAGGTCCTCCACGATGTCTGTATTCAGAATCTGCCCGTTGTCTTCGCGCTTGATCGTGCCGGAATTGTTGGCGCTGATGGGCCAACACATCATGGCGTTTTTGATATTGCTTATCTACGTTCAATTCCCAATATTGTATCAATGGCACCAAAAGATGAGAATGAATTGCAGCACATGCTAAAAACTGCACTTACCTACGAGATTGGTCCTATTGCGTTGCGCTATCCACGCGGAACCGGCATCGGCACTAAGTTGGCATCAGAACCTATGCCGCTCCCTATTGGAAAAGCCGAGATATGCCGCGAAGGTGATGATCTCCTAATTGTAGCACTCGGAAACCGAGTATACCCAGCGCTTGAGGCAGCACAGACTTTGAGTGAAACCGGGGTAGAAACAACAGTAGTAAATGCACGCTTTATCAAACCTTTGGATACCACGTTGATCGCAGATTTAGCAAAACAGATTGGCAAAATCATTACTGTAGAAGATGGTGTATTGATGGGTGGATTTGGTAGTGCTATACTTGAGACACTTGCAGCCGAAAGTGTAACAGATGTCCGTGTAACTTCACTGGGTGTACCAGACCGTTTTGTTGAGCATGGAGACGTTAATACATTATATGACCGTTATGGTTATGATACAGAAGCCATTATTCGTGCCGGAATTGCGTTAGCTGTGGGATCGTAGTCTAAAACTTGATGAGGTTGTTTCTGAATTCTGCAAGTTTTTTCAGACTTACTGCATGACACAAAAAGTAGATATAGTTATCCGTGATGAGGGTTACAGACGTTCAACCTTACCGCCGTTTCTCACTGCTTTGTACATACAAATTAGACAATATAAGATGTTTCCTTCACTTAGGTCATTCTTCACACATTTTGGCGGGATCAGTGTAAACGTATTATCTCAATTCAAGCAACATAAATGTTTTCATCATGCTGCATCGCTTGCGTTTAGTTCACTGATCGGTTTTGTGCCTTTGTCAGCGGTTACGCTCTACTTACTCAAAACCTTCGGAGTCGTTGAAAATGAAGAATCTCCGTTGATAGCTACCTTGAACAATTTCTTCCCACGTTATAGAGCAGACGAAATAGTAGCAGGGATATCAGAATTTACCAACAGAAATCTAACAGGGCTCGGTATAGGTGGTTTTCTACTATTCCTTGTGGTTTCCGTAATCTTGTTTATGTCTATTGAAGGGCATTTCAATGATATTTGGGGTAGCCATCAGCGTTTGCCGTTTGTAAAAGCGTTCCAGAAATACTTACTCTTTTGCATGCTGTTGTTGGTAGGACCACTTGTCATCTTTTTCATTTTTTCAGGTGTCAATAATCGGTTGCTGGCAAACCTATTTCCGTGGATTTTAATCTATTTTTTCTTGTTTTTCATGTATATATCCTTACCTAACCCTACCGTCCACTGGAAAGCTGCACTGATCGGCGCAGTTATAGCAGGAACACTTTTCCAGATCGCACGGATTGTATTTGGCAATTACTTTGAATTAGTGTGGCAGAACTATAAGGCCGTCTATGGGACGCTGGCATTGTTGGTAATCTTGGCTATATGGATTTACGTTACATGGATTGTGATTCTATTAGGTGTTGAGGTGACGCACTCAATTCAGTATTCCAATTATAAAAAGGGTTTGTACGGAAAGATTATCAACGAAAGCAACGATTATATCAATGATCTCGGCATCATAACACTATTTCTCATTGTTGCAGCAAACTTTCATGAAGGTAAGGGGGCATGTTCAGCTGCAGATGCTGCTGCAACGGCAAGAGTTTCTGAATCATTAGTCCATAAAATTTTTAATCATTTTAAAGCAGCAAAGCTCATTTATGAGGTAGAGGGTGATACAAAGGGTATCTGCCCGCCTGCTCGTTAAGCGAGATCACCTTTGATTCGCTTGTAGCAGTTGTGGATAAAGATCTAACTGCCCATTTTACTGATACGTTGCCAGCATCGCCTAAATTGATGCAGTTATTTCGAGAACTTCAACAAACTCAAGCTGATACGCTCAAGAATATTACGGTCAGTTCTTTTTTTGATAGTGATAGTAACAACAAGAGTTCTCATTTATAAGAAATGAGCCATATTGTATATGATGAACATTAACAAGGTGAAGAAATTGATAGAAAGATGGAAAGGTTAGATATAGTCCTTGTTCAGCGAGGCTTAGTTGAAAGCCGCCTCCAAGCGAAACGTTTGATTTTAGCTGGAGCTATCAAAGTAAATAAAAACTCACTGGTTAAACCAGGACAACGCATATCACCGAATGCTGCGATAGAAGTTGAACAACCGCCAAAATATGTCAGTCGAGGCGGGTTGAAACTTGAAAAGGCACTACAAGATTTTGAAATTACTGTCCGAAACAGAGTAGCAATTGATGTAGGTGCATCCACAGGTGGCTTTACTGATTGCTTGCTTCAACACGGTGCAGATTTCGTCTATGCTGTTGATGTCGGATATGGACAACTTGCATGGAAACTTCGCAAAAGCCCACGTGTTCACGTCCTTGACAAAACCAACATCCGCCATATTGACCAACACCTATTTTCGCATCCACTTGACATCGCAGTGATTGATGTGTCTTTTATCTCCTTGCGGAAAGTAATACCTGTAGTAATTGAAAGATTAGCAGTCCCTGAAATAATAGTACTCGTCAAACCTCAGTTTGAGGCAGGACGTGTTCACGTCAAAAAAGGCGGTATTGTTGATGACCCAAGTGTGCATAAGGAAACATTGGTTAATTTAATTGACTTTGTGCGGAAAAGCTGTTCAGTAATACCTATGGGATTAACCTTTTCGCCAATTCACCGAGACATAGGCAACATTGAATATCTACTCTGGCTTCAGAAATCTGCTACTGTAAAACAATCAGAATCTGAATTAGAAATTCTCTCTTCAGCAGAGATAGACTCCGTTAGCAATATCGTTAATGCTGCGCATCGCGCTTTTCATGCAAACGGGGTAGAAAATTCGGAACAAAAATCATGACAAGACGCAAAATTTTATTAATTTCAATACCGTTAATAATCCTTCTTTTAGGAGTCGGAGGATTTTTCTATGTCCGTTCAGACTCTTTTCTTAATAATTTCGTCAAAACTCGCCTTAAAGATGTATTACAAGACCAGATTGACGACAAATACATTATCCAACTCAAAAAATTGCGCGGGAATATTTTCACTGGCGTTGAAATTGAGAATTTATCGGTAAAAGAAAAAGAATCCGAAACATCACCAATATTCTCTACAAAAAAGATAACCCTAAAATATAACTTTTTTGCCCTGCTACAACGCAAATTTCTTGTAACTGCGTTAGAGATCGACTCTCCAGAGGTAAACCTGCAGCGAAATGCGGCAGGACAAGTAAACCTAACTCAGGTACTTCGGGAATCTGAGCCGCCGCCTGATTCAACTGATTCCTTCGCTTTTGCCGTATCCAATGTTAAAATCAATGAAGGTAAGATTGTTTTCACGGATACACAGCAGAACATTGAACTGGAACTCCCAAATATAAAACTGGAACTGGGGGGTTCGTTAGATGATTGGAATCACACGGGTAACGTTTCTTTTAATCAGGGTAGTTTCACGTTGAATGGAACAAAATTATCTATTGATCCATTGAAAAAAATAGAGTTTTCTGTGTCAACAATAGGTGGTGATCTACCCGAACACAAACTTAAATTCGGAAATTCAGTTTTGACCATGAAGGGAAATTGGGAGGCTAATGCATGGGAAGTATACGCAGGAATGACAATTGATGCTTCAGATGTCCAAAAATTTCTTGGTGACAATATTGAACTTGGAGGTTCAGGCGTAATTGTACTGGATTTAAAGGGAACTGATTCTACTTTAAACGGCACACTCACTGGCACATCGGACGCTTTCTCAATCAAGGAAAGTTATGAATCTAAATCTAAAAATAGACAAATAGATATTTCAGACCTAACGATTGACACTACCATAAATTTAGAGAAAGTTCCAAAAGTAACGTTGGATAAATTTAGTGCACAGATCGCTGACGGAACACTCACAGGAAGCGGCAGTGCTACATTTAAGAATACTTCCGAGGGGAATTTGATTGAACGATTACAGCACTTTATAAAACAGCCCATCACCTACGACAGTAATTGGCAAATATCGGATATTCAGCTCTATTCACTATTGTCAATGTTCGGGGAGTTGTCAGAACAGATACCGCAAATCGAATCTGGGACATTAACAGGCACAGCGCTAATAAACGGTAATACAACAGGCAAGTTTCACCTTGATAGCAATGTAAAACTTTCAGATACAGGTTTTCTTGTAAAAAACGAATCTATACCATTAAAAAATTCATCTCTGAATTATAAAATTTCTGCAGAAAACACGAACGGCTCAAATGTAAGTATAGATGGCATCATAGATGACACAAAAGTTGACATTAGTGGCTCCTATGAAAGTCTTGATGTCCAACTTGGAAATGTTGACTTTGGAAAACTATCTAAAATTTTCAACTCTATCCCCTTTGAAGGTGTTGGAAGCATTACTGCAAAAATAAAAAAAGACGGCACTGCCAATGGATATGCAGAGATACCTGAGGCATTCTATCGGCGCAGCGATAATGATCCAATTCCAGTTGGTCGTTTAACCGGGAATTTTCGGTACGTAGATCGGGTTGTGTATTTTGAAAATGCACACCTAACAAAAGAAGGTGAGAACGGAAATACCAACGTTTCCATAGAGGGCAATATCAGTTTAGAGGATAAATTATCCACTAATTTTCGTATCGTCGCTGAACCGCTTGTGCTGGATGCTGACTATAACAAACTCTTTTTTATTGCAGAGTACCCTATTGAAGGTAATATAAAAGGAGAATTAAATTTATACGGTCAACTCATTGACCATCTTGATGGCAGCGGTAATTTTGTCATCGATTCTGGAAACGCATGGAGCATGAATTTAGATCCTGCAACATTGGAGTTAAAGATTGATGATTACTCTCTTACTATTCCCAATTTTGTGATAACAACGCGCGGTCAAGTAGTTACGTTCAACGCCCATGTAGGAAACAATGGAGACTTTGATTTTAGCCTAAAAAATAGTCCGGACAGACCAGTTCAATTGACAGAACTTGCACGCGCTGCGGGCATTGCCGATTTTCCGCTTGATGGCAAAATGGATATTAACATGGTTTCACACCAAAAAAAGCAGAGAGATTTTGTTTTTGAAGTAAATTTTGACTTTTCTGATTTAACATTTGAAGGCAACCCGCTTGGTGATGCAGATTTGCATGGTGTCCTCATAGAACAAGAAAATCATTTCAAATTTACGGGAAAAGCATTTGAAGGTACAAGTAGCATTGAGGGCACAATCAGTAATACCCTCCCTAATCCATACAAGTTTACCCTGAAGAGTAAAGAAACAGCAGCTTCACCCATTCTGCGCATTTTTCATCCGGCACTTGATGTAATTACTGGCACTGTTGATAGCACTGTTGAAGTAGAAGGCACAATTTCAGAACTCGTTGGACCTTCTAAAAAACGTGTATACCCTTATGATGTTGACATAGTTATTAACAAGACACAACTTCAATACAATGTGTTGCGCTTCACCAACCTTAAGCCGATGCTTTTCAAATTAGAAAACGACATACTCACTATTTCTGACAGTTCACTATCCGTGGCGGGTGAAAACACGCCATTCATTCAACTTATCGGCACTATTGATGCCAAAACTAAGGAAATTGACATTGCCTCCAAGCACAACCAAGATTTAGCCTTGGAATCTTTTGGCACAGCATTAGGACTTCCGATTTCTGGTACTGCACAATATGAATTGAAGACGAGGGGAACTTTGACCGATCCTATCGTTGATCTCAAATGGAAGGTATCAACGTTAGTTGTGAAGACTGATATAGGAGATATTGGTATAAGTGATGCGAACGGTGAAATAGAATACCAAAATAACACCGTACACATCAAACCATTTTCAATACAGGTCTTGGAAAATTTATTCGGGATAGATGGGAATATAGCAATCAATCCTGACGATTTTAACAATTCAAAACTGAACTTTAACCTCAGTGCTCCAAGTCTCAATTTATTGAATTTTTCACACATGGTTAGGAACAGTATGCCTGCTGAGACAGTAAAACGCCTATCCTTTGACAAATCTGCCTTAATTCAAGGAAAAGTCGGTGTTTCGCTAAATGTGGCTGGAACTATTGCTGAACCAATTTTTGATCTAAACGCACGGACAACTGAAAACCAACCTATTCACTTTGGCGCGTTTGCTAAACCAATTATATTGGACAAACTGCACGCCCGAACTACTATTAGAGAAGAAGCGGTACAAATACAGAACTTTCTTACCAGTGGGCAGATTGGAACAAGCGATTTTCAGATAAATGGCGAAACTTTGTTTTCAACCCGAAATAGAGACAAAACCACTTTTGATATGGATATATCTCTGGAGGAACTGGAGATAGGAGATTTGGCAAATTTGTTTCTACAACGCCCGTCACCTGTACACGGAACCTTGTCGGGAGCAGCTAAGTTAAGCGGAACAGGTTTTACCTCGGCGCTTATGGAAGCGACTTGCAAGATAGATGAACTCAACCTTCAAGCATATAACCATCAAATTTCTAACACCTCACCCATAGACTTCAAATTACATAACAATAACATTACTTCCCTTCTGCCTTTGCAAGTCAGCTCTTCTATTATGGAAACTAAAGTTGATGTTAATTTTGATGGACCATTTACTACGCCAAACATATCCGCAAAATGGCAAGGAACATTGAATCACCTGTTGCAGAAAGAAACAGAATCGCTCCTACAGTGGCAGGGAGATGTTAAATATGCAGACAAACAGATTAAATTGGATAGAATTGAACTTACGAATAATGGAAACATATTAACACTCAACGGTATGATTCCGTTTGATTTGTCTTTTGCAAATTTAAACATCTCAGAACGTTTCATTGATGCGCCAATAAATGTGCAACTCACCGGAAAGGAACTTCCGCTCACTTTTTTCCCATGGCTTGATAATATCTTTTCGGAAGCGGAAGGCGTTACGGATATTAATTTGACACTTCAAGGTACAACGCGCACCCCATACTTAAAAGGGAACGTCTTTCTTTTTGCACCACATCTCCGCCCCAAAAGTTTCACGCAACCGCTTGAGAACGTGACAGTACAGATCATGGCACGTGAAAATGTTATTGAGCTTGCAAAGTTCCAATTTAATATGGAAGATGGGACGTGTAATCTCGCTCAATGCAAATTGCAACTTGATGGCTTGACACCAGAACGATTTGAGTTGGCTGGTCTGACATTTAAGCAATACCCTCTCGGTTTAACCCTACGGCGAGTAATCTCGGAGGAAGTGTTATCGAATTTGGATGGAAATGTTACGGCGACGCTTACAAAACTGAGCATACCGTTTGATAGTTTCTTTGAAAATGGAGAGAAAACCCCAATTCCGAAAATACGCGAAGTAATCACCTTTGATAGGCTTAGTCAAAAAACAAAAGCAGAATTCTCAATTGATGACATATCTTTAGGTTTTGTTGTCTTAGATCAACAATTCAGTTTTAAAAATTCGGAACCAATTCCAATTACTTTGGATTATGGGACATTCAGAGTTCAAGGACTTAAGCTCGAAAATACTGCTCAAATTCCTGCTAACGTATCCGAGCAACCTATTGTGTTCAGTTGTTTTGGGTCATGGAACATGCAAGGTGAGATGTCTGCTAACCTAAAATTGGACAATTTCAATATCTCTATTTTAGATCCACTTTTACCTTCAGAATATATTGATAGATTCAAAAAGAAGGGCATGTTATCAACAAATATCAATATCATAGGCACTTATGCGGCTCCTGAGGTAACGGTCAAGCTTGTTGGGCATGAACTCGGAATTAATCAAGCAAACATTGACGAATTCACTGTAGAACTTCGTTATAGCTATGCAAACAAGGAATGGACAATTTCCGAGAATACACCTTTATTGAGATTGGGCGAGAATCGACTCTCCTGTTCTGCGAGAGTGCCTTATCTGCTTTCTTTTTCCAATCTGCAAGCAAAACCGCTATCAGAGGAAATGGAAATTAAGATTGACTTTCAATTAGAAGAACTTGAGGTTTTGCCACTTATTCAACCTTTAATTGAATCTGCGAATGGTGAAGGCAGAATTACCGCAACTATTGGTGGCACGCCAATGGCCCCACAACTGATAGGTGATGGTGAATTTAATGCGGTAGACCTTGAATTTAAACGTTCACCTGTTTATTTTCAGGATACAAATGCTGAGTTTGATTTCTCTGAATCAAAAATAACAATCGATAGTATTAACGGTCAATTGAATGGTGGCAACTTTTCTGCTAATGGTGAAATTATTGCGGAGTGGTTGAAAGTTAATGAAATAGACCTAAATGCAAGTTTAGACAAATCCTCCTTCATCGATAATAACCGATATCAGGTCGAAATAAGTGCTGACAATTTACATCTATCCGGGAATATTACTGATACAACTCTAAAGACAACTCTGGCGGGTGACATTGAAATCTACTCCGGTCACTACCGACAGGATTGGAACTGGCAGGACCTACTGGACTCGTTTACTGCTCGTACTGTAAGTGAAACCGACCTATTTTCTGATGCCCCAATTTTACGCGATCTTACGTTAAACTTAGGGATTGATATGCCAAACAGTTTTCATTTAGTTTCATCAACCGGTGGGTCTACCAACATCGAAATCACTTGTAGAGGTGGCCGGCTCACAGGCCCAATTCAACGACCTATTTTCTCAGGGACCCTTTTTATCCCCAAAGGGCAAATTAGCATTGTTACGCAGATTTTTGAAATTGATGAGGGTTCAACTATTACTAACCCGGACGAAACAGCCTTCAACCCTGAGTTAGATATTCGCCTAAAAACACCGAACCCAATCCCAGGTGTCCAACTGAGTGACGGAAGCACAGCAGACCTTGAGGTAACTGCAACTATTATTGGGAAACTCGAAAATGGCGATATTGATAAGGCAAAGCTTAGTTTCGGGGCAGAGCCACTCAATTCCTCCACAACCGAGATCTTTTCAGATGCAGATGTTCTCGCGCTCCTTTCACCGGGTAATTCATTCTCGCGATCATTTCGCGGGATCACCTTTACAATTTCCTCTGGTCTCGATCCCAACGAACGCCACATCATCGCAGAATATCCGTTGCCAAATAATATGTCCATTAAAGTAGAAGGCGATGAAAAAGGCGAATTTGGTGTAGATATTCAATTACTGGAGCGGCGTTTCTAAAGATGTGTAAGTTGTGTTTAAACCAAATTCCAAAATCCTTCTCTGTTTGTGCATCGGTTAGGGAACGCATGTTTTTCGGACTTCTACTAATCCTTTTCTGTGTTCTTACCGTAAAACCGATCTCTGGCGAAGTTGCCAACACCTCTACAATTCTTGATACTCCCCTTGAAACGTTAAAAGAAAAGAAAATAGTTAAAATTGAGTACTTTATTGATAATAACTCTGTGACAGATAATAAGACTCTCAGTAGTCTGGAAAAATCAACCTACATAGCAGTTGGTTCACAGTTTTCCCGTCATGCTATTCAACAAAGCGTAATTTCACTATATTCCTTACAACAGTATTCCCAAGTTGATGTTTATGCCTTAAAGACACCTGAAGGGGTTGCGCTTAATTTTCAGTTACATAATGTAATGCACATTCAAAAAATCAATATTACTGGTATACCTTCTGATGAACTCAGACGTGCTATCCGTACAGCGATAAAATTAGAACCGGGAGCAATGTATATCCCAATAATTGCCAAAAAGGATATTGATTCAATTAAGGGAGTATGTGCTGAAAACGGCTATTTCAACGTTGATGTAGCGGTCAAAGCAATTCCATCGGATAGAAGTTTAACATATCAGATTAACTTGAGAAAACCTACATCTATCACAAAATTACGAATTCTTGGAAATACAGCTATATTCACTGAAAACATCAAAGAGATATGCCGTGCCGATATTGGTAAGGTCTATCGCAAATCTGATGTTGATGAGGATATCTCCGCAATTCGCGAACTTTATCAGAAAAAGTATTATCCGAACGTTGAAATCTTGCCTGACTTTGCACATACAACTGGGGTGTTGACGTTCAATATAAATGAAGGCATTCAACTATTACTTGATTTTGTGGATCAGAACGGGAGACCTATTTTTCAAGACTCCCCTGTTCGAAATCTTTTTGCAAAATTAGACATTATCAAACAAGAGCGAGAGAGAGACCAACTTCGAGACGAAATTGCATCTATAATGGATAAACGGCCATTTTGGACAGAAACCGTAGAAGATTACTTTGCAGCAAAAGGATATGATGGAACTAAAGTGGATTGGAAAATATTGACCAATTCGCCACTCCATGTAAAGTTTACTATTACCCTCGGTCCCCGATATATTGTAAGAAACGTAAAATTCACAGGGAATAAGGCATTTTCAGCAGAAGAATTGCTTCAAGAAATGGAAACTAAACCTGCCAATTTTTTCTCTCGCCGCATTAGAAGACGTTTTTTTTCAGAGCAAGCACTTACAAGAGACACGCAACGTTTAAAAATCTTGTATGAAAAAGCTGGGTATCCTAAATTAACCATAAAAAAAACCGATATTATAAAACAGAACATTAATAAACGGAACGTTGGAGAAATCTCAATAAACCTTACATTTGTTGAACCCTACAAAGAAGTGATTTTCCATTGTCATTTTAGTGGAAACAGTGTCCTTAATGCTACCACTCTCTATGAGGTATTACCAAGCAAACCCCCAGTGCCAAATGCGCGGCTTGTCAAAAAGAATTTTGAAAACGCAATACTTAAAACATATCAAGATCGCGGTTACATTGATGCGACAGTTGAAACACAATATCTGAATAAAATGGACGATCCAGTATTTCTGTTAGAAGGCAATTATTCTGAACTCTTGGATGTTGGCGTACTCCCTAAGGAATTAAGTGATGTTTTTGAAAAACACAAGCTTTCACTGACTGGTACGTTTATTGCTACCAAGATAGGTGATGAGTGGAGTATGCAGGATATTGATGGTAATGCGCGCTATACGCTTAAGCAGGAAAAAGAATACCTAGCTGTTTTTGAACATGGTGTCCTACTGTTTGAAGTAAACGAGGGTGATCAGATAGCGTTTGGTAAATTCTTTTTTGATGGTGACACCGGCGTAAATTCGAACGTTCTTAAACGTGAGGTAGCACACCTTGAAGACACTCTCTATACGCAAGACAAGTTGAGTGGCGCAATCCAAAACCTCTACAATACAGGCATTTTTGAACTTGGAATCCGCCCAGAACGTAGAATTCCAACAGATATTGAAGAGCAACCAAGTAATCCTGTAGTCAATGACGTATTAATTCGGCTGCAAAAACGAAAGCCGCGTGCTATTGGTGCAAGTGTTGGTTATGGTTCTTCAGACGGTCCTCGCGGCACAATTGCACTGAGTCATTACAATCTTTTCAAACGAAATGTACGGTTTAGGTTACGCGGCAGACAGGGAACACTCGGCTACCTATACGATACAACACTAACGGAACCTTGGTTCATAGGTAGAATAAGTGGTAGCCTACAATTTTTGGGAAGAAAATTGGAAGAAGATGACGGCGTCCGGGCACTGCAGGGTAGTTTTAGTCTCAGCAGAAAATTATCCAGAGCCCACAGGCTGAATTTAGAATATAGTTATCGTGACTTAAAAGATACTTCAGTCGCATTCTCAGAGACCACAGTTAGTAGTTTACGTGCATTATGGAGGCAAGATACTCGAGCACCTTCTCTGAACCCAACATCAGGCATGTTGAAAGAGGCAACATTCGAATATGCTGGAGGCCCCTTATTGGGGGGAGAAAGCAGTTTTATCAAAGCGGTAGGAGACATACGATATCACAGAAAACTAAATGAATGGGGGCTTGTGTTAGGAACCGCACTCCGATTTGGTATTACCACTGGTTTACAAACTGACCGAGGCGCAGAATTGATTTCCTTTGAAAGATTCTGGGCAGGTGGTAGTACCACAGTTCGCGGTTATGAAGAGCGTGGACTGGGACCTAAGGATAGTACCGGAAAACATCGTGGTAATGTTCAGTTCATCTTTAATACCGAATTGAGTTTCCCAATTTTTAACCCAATTCAAGGGGTTCTCTTTTTCGACACAGGAAACGTATGGGACACAATAGAGAATATTGAGTATGAATGGCTGCCGGCCACGGTTGGTGCAGGGCTACGATTAAACTTCGGACCTCTCAAGCTTGGAGTTGATTATGCCGCACCTCTCATCTCAATTCCAGATGTGCCAACAAATTCTTTCTATTTTCGCATTGGGAGCACATTTTAGAAGAGTTAGATTACTCTGACGGGTCATAAGGTTTTCCGAGTGCAAGTGGTGCTTCTGCACGTCCAACAAAGCCTGCTAATACTACTAAACAAAGCACAAAAGGTAACATCAAAAACCACTGATATTGGATATCCCACCCAAATGCTTGGAATCGATTATCCAACGCCAACCCAAGACCAAAAAGTAGTGCGGCACCACAGGCTTTCACTGGATGCCACTTCCCGAAAATGACTATTGCCAACGCAATAAAACCGCGACCCGCTGTCATTCCGGGAAAGAAATAAGGCACATCTGCAAGTGATAGATAACCTCCCCCGATGCCTGCCATAGTACCGGCAAATAACAGACACACTGTTCGCAAAAGTGAGACGTTTGATCCAATAGTAGAAATCGCTTTCGGATGTTCGCCACAGGCGCGAACTCTTAGACCTGGCTGCGTATGGTAAAGGAAAAAATAGACACAGGGGACGAGTAGAAAAGCTATAAAGACGATGATATTATGCGAAAATAACGCCTTTCCAAACAGTGGAATTTGTGAAAGAAATGGAACATCAAATTCTTTAAAATTCGGAACATTATGTGAGCTGCCTGTCACTCCAAAAAGCCGTCTATATACTACCTCTGTGAATCCTAACGCCAATAATGTTATCGCTGTGCCGACAACAACCTGATCACCACGTAGTTTTATTGAAAATAACACAAAGATCGCTGCGGTTGCAAGTCCACTTAACCCTGCTATCAAAAGCCCAACCCATGGTGCAAAGAACGGCAGTTCAGCCATATAGAAAGTTCCCACCCATCCGAAAAGCGCACCGATGAGCATCATGCCTTCAATGCCGATGTTAATCACGCCGGCACGTTGTGAAACCACCTCTCCTAATGCAGCAAGTAATAGCGGGGTTGCTCCACGGATCGTAGCAGCGAGGATATCTTCAAATATCTCTATCATATTCACTTCTCATTAACATCTGTGGTTACATTAACTGATGCAACCAATATACTACAGTGTACGTTTGCGAAAGAATTTTATAGAACTTGATCCAATGACGAAAAGAAGGATTATTGCTTGCATCATCAACGTCACCTGTCTGGATATTCCGAGTTCTGCCTCCATAGCAAACGATCCTCTTGATAGTGCACCAAACAAGAGTGCAGTGGTAACAGTCATCAACGGATGCAGTCTCGCCAATAAGGCTACAGCAATTGCAGTGTAACCGTATCCAGGGGAAAAGTTTTCGGTAAGTTGGTGCGGAACAAGTGCCATGAGTTCAATTGCACCGCCGAGTCCGGCAAGTGCACCACTAATAAAAAAGACGCGTAAGGTGTTGTGTACTATTGAAATCCCTGCCGCTTCCGCTGCTGCTCCTCCTTCACCTACTGCGCGGAGTTGATATCCAAACGTTGTTCGAAACAAAATAAATGTTAAGGCAATAGCTAATAAAACTGCTATACCAATACCTGGGTGAACTCGATGAGACTCAAAAATTCGTGGTAGAAATACCCATTCGACTATCGGATCACTTTGCGGACCCGTTTTTGATGCTTCCTGCAACGGGCCTCCATCTATCATCAGGCTTACCAGATGAAGCGCGATGTAGTTCAACATAATCGTGCTAATCACTTCGTTGACACCACGTGTCACTTTAAGAATTGCAGGAATAATTCCGCATATACCGCCCGCAAAGACTGCGAGGCAAAGACAGACCGGCACCGCTATCCAAGAGGTATTAGGAAGGAGTGTGGCAATTTTAGTTCCGAACCAAGTTGCCGCCAAAGCACCCATCAGAAACTGTCCCTCAGCGCCGATATTCCATATTCCACATCGAAAGGCGATGGCAACAGAAAGTCCTGTCATAAGAAAAGGAGTGCTTTTTACTAAAGTCTCACCTATCCCACGTGGAGAACCAAATGTCACATCAATAGCTGCAACAAGAGCCTCTATCGGATTATAGCCAAACAAGAATATGATGATGCCATTCGTTATGAAGGCAACCAATAAAATCAAAATGGGTGTTAACATCCATAGAAAAAAAAGCAGAATTTTTTTTCCTATGATGAGAGAAAAAGATTTTACCTTACGAAATAAGGCAGAAAAACTAAACATCTGTATCTGTCTCTCCCGTCATCAATAACCCTAATGCTTCAATGTTATCTCGGTGTGTAGTGGCATCAATTAGTCTTCCTCTTGAAATCACATATATTCTATCACTCATCTCTAAAACTTCGTCTAATTCTGTAGAAATTAATAGCACAGATTTTTTTTGGTCGCGCTGCGCGAGTAAATTCTGATGTACATATCGTGCAGCACTAACATCTAATCCACGTGTAGGGTTAACAGCAACAAGCAGCTCAGGTTGTGGTGATATTTCTCTGGCGAGAACGATTTTTTGTTGATTTCCGCCCGACAAAGCAGCAGCAGGTATGTTCGCAAACGGTGGTCGGATATCGTAGGTTTCAATAAGCTTCATCGCTGCTATATTTTTCGCTTTCTGACCTATTATCCCGCGTTTCGCTAAATGTTCAAAATGCGTTATGTTCAACATCAGATTCTCCGCTATAGTAAACGAAGTGATTATGCCCATTGTACGCCTATCTTCAGGAATATAACCAACACCACACCGGCGTATATTTTTTGTTCCCGACGGTTGCCTGTCTAAAATCTCTACGGTGCCATACTTGGATAGACGCAATCCCATAATTGCTTCTGCCAATTCGCGTTGTCCGTTTCCATCAACCCCAGCAATTCCGACAATTTCACCGCGATATGTTTGCATAGAAACATCCGAAACCGCAATTTCATTGCGGCTCCCCAGGACTGTCAATCCAGAAATATTAAGCACCACGTCTGTTGTTGCTTTGTTTTTTTTCCGTTCTACCTCTGAGATTTCCTCACCAAGCATCTCTCTGGCAAGTCCACGGGTTGAAAGTTCCCCTGTCTTTCCGTTGTAAACTTTCTTACCACGCCTCAAGACCGTAATCCTATCGCTAATTTCTAACACCTCTTTCATTTTGTGGCTAATAAAAATGATTGATCGATTATCGTCTTGTAGTGCGCGCAGAATTTGAAAAAAGCCGGTAACTTCATGTGGACTGAGAACTGCTGTCGGTTCATCAAGAATTAGAATGCGCGCATCCACGGCAAGTGCTTTTAGAATTTCAACCCGCTGTTTCAGTCCGACTGAAAGTGTCCGTACAAGCGAATTTGGATCAACAGCCAGACCAAACCTTTGCGAAAGTGCTTCGGTAATCTGAACTGCGTCTTTCTTTTTATACCGAAATTTGCTAAGTTTAATGGTGTTTACGCTTTCTTTTGGTGGGGATTCCACATAGGTTAATGTGTCATCTCTTGAACTGAATTGCGCAACAGTGAGTGCAATATTTTCAGCGACAGTGAGATTCTCAATGAGCATAAAATGTTGATGCACCATGCCGATACCGTTGGCAATTGCATCGCGCGGGGATTTGAATATTTTTGATTTACCAGAAATATGGATACTCCCACCTGATGGTTGGTAAAGCCCATAAATGAGATTCATGAGGGTGGATTTTCCAGCGCCGTTCTCCCCTAAAATCGCGTGGATTTCGCCAGCTTGCAGTTCAAAATTTACGTTGTCAACAGCAACAAGGTCACCAAATGTCTTCGTAAGGTTCCGAAGTTCAAGGATGTTTTCTGTTTCCATCTACACCATACACCACTTCTCAGCTCTGGCAGTAGTCAACTCTCCGTCATAAGCAACAAATCGAAGGGCAATCTTCCATGTCCCATTTGCTGGTGTTGAAACTGTACCAGTCTGTGTGGGATTATAGAGCGCCATACCGTAATCTCGAATGAACCACGGACCGCGGATACCTTCTTCAAGAATTGTCATAAAGACACCAAAATGACCGTGCCCAGGTAGTTGGTTTTGGTATACCACAAAATCTGATATGTTTTCGTCTATGACTTCGACTTTACCTCTACGGTTGTTGTCACCAATGACAACGCCTCCCATAACAGGCAAAAGTCTCGGTTCAACACGCATCCCGATACTCCCATACTTGGTTTGCGGATATTCGACAGCACCGTAGTTAGCAATCTTTTCGCTTGTCATTTCGCATACCGTGCCATCCGCAATCGAATATAGATTGACAGTTCGAATTTCGTCGACTAAAGGCTCTTCGTTGGCATCGCGCCAGACAACCTTCTGAACGAACTGAACACCATCTGCATGTGGTGCCATGTCAATTTCTTTCTCCGTTTCCATACGACCTAATTGCTCAAAAAGCCTGTCCGTGAAGGAACGGCGCGGCGGTGCTCCCCAAAACCATGCTTCCCGTTCACCAACCTTCACAGGCGCTTGTCCAACAAAGATGCCGTTGTGAAACGGATGATCAAAAGCGAATTCCTGAATTACGGTATGTCCAGCGGGTGTATAGAATGGAAAGACAAAGGGACGATAAAAGTTTGTACCGACGCCGCCTAAACAACGTCCAGTGTCGGTATCAACAACTAAATGTGTTCTTGCATTAACTATTACTTCATAATTGCTCATTTTTTTTACCAAATTTTGTCAATATGTCATCAATTTGAAATGCTGATCGGCGCGCTTACAAAGCACACCTACCGATGAATGTAAGAGGCGCAATGAATTGCGCGACTGCAAACGCCGCAAATGCTAAAAAATGTTCACTTAATCTTATAGTTCACTATAGATGTTTTTCAAACCAATCCAAAATTCGTTCCCAGCAATCAGTTTGGCACTCAAGTCTCCAACCAAATGGATGATGTCCTTCGCCTCTGTACCATGCGAAAGTAGCTTTTTTATTTAGTCTACGTAATCCGGAGAAAAGTTCTCCAGATTGCGCGTAGTCAGCCCCTTCAAAACCATCACCGCAATAGATGAATAAAGGTGTTTCAATCTTATCCAAATGAAATATCGGCGAATTATCAATGTATCGCTGGCGTTGTTCCCAGAGTGAACCTCCCATACGTCCCTGCCCCTCTTCTGCCCAACCAATGCGGCTACTATGTCCCTGTTTAGAAAGTTGCCCGTAAAAGCTGGTCAGATTGTAGAGACCCCCGCCGCACGCAGCTACTTTGAAACGAGTGGTTTGCGTAATCACTCCCGCTGTACTGTATCCACCGTAACTGAATCCCATTAACCCCAAACGATTTGGATCGGCGATCCCCATTTCAATTACTTCGTCTACTACCGATAGCACGAATTCAGACATATCTTTTAGCGATTCGTTGGATTCAAGTGGCATATCAACACCAAGGACTGCAAAACCTTGTGCTGCAAGTAGTTGAAAGTTAATCTCCGTTCTCTTTTGGAACCCAAAACAATAAGCAAAACTTGATAAGCTCTCTCCGGGATAAACCCATGCAATTAAAGGGTAACACTTTCCTGCTTCGTAGTTGGCTGGCAGCATCAAAACATGACGGAAACATTGATCTTCCACTGTTTCTGATTTGATGATACGGATTTCACCAAAGTCTAAATTATATAAATGTGGATTGAGCTCAGTAACTTGGCGTCGTTTTCCTGTAGCTATATCGAATGTCCAGATTTCTTCTGGTCCAGTCGTATCTTCTGATCTATATATAATCTGTGTGCCATCACCCACAACCTCAAAATCCTCTAAAATCGACCAAGGATGATATAGGTGAATCGGCTCCTCAAACAGACAGGTAGCACTTGCTTCAGCAGTGTTCAACATATAGAAACCATCTTTCTTTGATTCACGATCGTGTGTTTGAATACAGATAGATCGTTCTTCGCTTGACTGCCAAACGGTATGTGTTCCCACCTTCGCTATGATGCCAACGATATCTCGATTCAAGCCTTCTGTAAGTTTCCGCGCCCCACTCCCATCTGCTGCAAGTTCCCACACATTTTCATCGAAACCGCAAAAAATCGTATCTCCCGATGTACTCCATAACGGACGTGTGAAAAAACGAGGGTTCTCTGCAATGTTCGCAGTAAGGTTTTTCTGTTCCTCATTCTGTGTTGAAGCTAAAAATAGGCCATCCGGGTGAGCAGCATATACCAGCTGTTCACCATCTAGTGCCCAACTTACGACTCTTGCTCCATGTCTGATTTTTGTAGCCAAGCGTCGAATTGGTGTTCCATCTAAAGGCACTAATAACAACTCAAAAAGGGTTGTCTGAGATGTCAATTTTTCTGGTCCTGTCAAGTTCATTACCGCAACTGTAGTGTTATTCGGAGAAAGAGACATGTCTAATGAATATAATCCTCGCATCAGAATCGATACGTCCCCCGTCTCAAAATTGAAAACCGCTAAATCAGCCTTAAGATAAGCGACTGGATTTAGTTTATCCTCTGAAGAAAACTGTTCGTCGGTTTCTGTCTGCCAGACGTTTATTGCTTGTCCATTAGAATCGGTAGAAATTATGGTGGAAGTATCCATATCATCTGGTCGTAATCTTGAAATGAGTTGTTTTCCATCTGATGTCCACTGTGGTGCTTCAAAATCGTCTATTGGACAAATCGGTTTATCGCTAATTCGCCGCTGTTTATTTTCTATCCTATCCCAAACCCAAAGTTGTGGTGCGCCCATTCGGTCAGAACAAAATGCAAGATAACGTCCATCTGGAGACCACCGTGGTGCCCAGTCAACTCCCACTTCTGAACCAAGCCTATATGACTCGTTTGTCCTGATATTGGTAACCCAAATTTCACTACAATAAGCATGAACTGGTGCTCCAGTAGATAGAGATCCTGAGAATTCTGTGATTTCTTGTTGAGATGAGGGTTTCCGATTGGGATCCTTCACGACATAGGCAAGCCACTCACCATCTGGCGAAAGCTGCAATATTGAAGTTATTGAAAAAGATTTCATTTTTAATATATCTGAAATCTTTAACGTTTTGTGATCCATCTTTTACCTCATTTATGTTTTATGTTGCATGACACAAACCAATCTAATTCTGCCTATCTATCGCATAATTATTGCTCAATAAAGTATATGTTATCAGTTCAGAGATGTCAACATCAATTTGATTCTGATTTGCCTTGACACGGTGAGAAATAATCTGCTAAAATATAATGAGATTGGGACAAAATGAATTTAACCGAACAACTGAACAATAAAATTCTACTAACTGTACAAAACACATTCCTGAGGTAAAAACAGATATGAAAAACCTCCTTTCTGTAATTTTAGCCATTCAATTTATTTTCATTTCTCTCGGTTTTGCACAAGAGAGCTGAGGTGCGTGAAGCAACCCCACAATCCCACAAGGTGAGGGTAGTGAAGTTAGTTTAACTTCAGAGCAAAAGAAATTTCAAATCTCCTTTGGCACGCGAACGTTTAATGCACAAGGTGGACACGACGAGGTTAAAGGATTATCTTCAATAGGTAGTCTACCCGAAGTTGTGGCTGCTCACAAACATGAAGTTGAGATGAACGTTGTGCGGTTTGGTATTGGGCTAAAATATCAACTTAACAAGCATTTGCGACTGGAAACAGTGGTGCCTTATGAGATAAAAGACCAAGATGCCAACGTCGGCGGACTTGAGAACATTGATGATCCTGAGGTAAGAAGGAAGATTTTACTCTATCAAGAAATTCATCACCGAGACGAAACCTATCAAGGTGTATCAGATACGGATCTTTTGATAGCTTATCACAAACATGGTATCTTCGGGCAAAATGATATGCTGACCGCGAAAATTGGCACAACAATTCCGTTCGGTAAGACTGAAAATGACCCATGGAAACTCGGAGATATGGGGATAGAACATCTTCATATTCAATTCGGTACTGGCACATTTAATCCGATTGCAGACCTTCGTTATAGTTTTCCTGTCTATGGCGGATTGAGGGCAAACGCAAGTGTTAGAAGTAAGTATCCGTTCTATGAAAACAGCAAAAACTATCGCGGTTCATGGGATGTTACCTATACTGGTGGGTTGAATTATCGTATCACCGATTGGCTTTCGCTGCAGACAAGTTATCTTGAACTTTACCAATCTTATGCACATTGGGATGGTGAGATTGACATCAATACAGGACTACGTTTTAGCATGGTATCGCTGGGCACTTCTATCGCGACACCTTATAACTTCCCGCTCTCTATTACGTTTATGTTGCCGATGCAGCAGGAAACTTTATACGATGATTCTGCATCGGGTAACGATGCGTTTAAATTGGGGGCGTTGGTTTCTATAACGGCACTGTATTCATTTTGAATAATAGTGAGGAATTGTGTGTGCAGCAAAAATTGTCAGACGTAATTCCTCGTCAAAGAGTTCATAGATAGGCGGTTTTCCACTCAATTCCTCGCTTTCGTTCAGAATGATACCGACACCTTCGCCTCTGCGTTCTAAAAAGTGCCTGCGGACTACTTGTCTTCTCATATTATCATCCAACGTAATTTCCGAAAGTAGCCGCGCGAGCAGTTCATTTCGCGTGGCTTGGCTGTAACGTAAATTATCCACTGTCACCGTATTTGCCAATGCCCCAGGCGAATAAAGTTCAAGCCGATCATCAAACATAAACAACCGAATTTTTGAGCCGCCTTTTGAATAGTCTCTATGCACAACCGCGTTGACGATTGCCTCAAAAACGGCACGCATGCTGTATTGCGGGATGTCTATCCTGCCAATATCCTTCTTTGCTGCGACCGCGTTATATCTACCAGCGAATTTCATTGCTTCTATAATCTGTTGGTCTAACGGTCCCCGAATGTCTGTGGCATCAAACTGATTGTTTGCGTCTTTTTCCTTCCCTTTATACAAAACCGCTTGAATGAAACTGTTGTAAAGGTAGTCATCGGGTGTGTCATGACACATCAAGATACCGGCTACAGAGGCGCGAATCTCCTGACCTTCCTTGACGAGTAAACGTTTTTTCAGGAGTAGGTCTTCTGTCTCATCTTCCGCTGCACCTTCTGTGATAAATCGGCGGTAGAGCGGTTCTTTTAATGTCCCTTGATGTGTGTTCGGGACGAATTGTTCGTCAAAGGCGATGATACGTGCCTGTGATCGGGTTTGAAACAACCGCGCTAACTGCTCTGAGGACATTTCTCTTTTGCTACTTCCTTGGCGAATGAAGTAACCGTTCGCGGTTTTGTGAACAAATAGGCTTCTCGGCACCTCTATTTTCAGCAGATTTTTATCGTCAATCCGCAATTTTTCTGTGTAAATGAGAACGATGGGGTCAATGCTGTCTCGGCAGATTTCAACGACTGCCTTTTCTGCCTTATCCAAGTCCGCTTTGTCTAACCCAATGATTTCGCTATCGTCGTTAACACCGATGAGTATAACACCGCCTTTTGCATTGGCAAACGCGGCAATTTCGTCTGCAAGGTTGCTTCTGCGCGGCATCTCTCTTTTGAATTCTATCGTTGCGTCTTCGCCGAGATGGACTTTTTCTATGAGTTCGGTTAGGGTATTAAACATTGCTATTTTACCAATGATAGTCATTAAGTTTTGTAAGAATCTCTAATAAATATTGGGTCCAACTTTTCTTTATACGTGGAAGTAGGTGTTTAGAGTTTCTCCTTCAATCTAACTATAAAATAGAAACCCGCAATGATGAAGACTGTTCCTGCAATTATATAACTAAAGCCTTCAATTTTATTAGAATAACCCAAGTTGCTACCTATATCGCGAATGCTCTTGTAGGAGGGGTTTCTAACCCCGATTTAGAAAAGAAAGCATAA
>JAGWBU010000006.1:41470-75153 GCA_021295735.1 Candidatus Poribacteria bacterium
GAATTGCATTGTTTTCATTGCCGATGGTAAGGGCGGGCACAGAGACCCGCCCCTACGATTTAGGGTAATTTGGTATTAGGTTAGAATAGTTCATAAAAGCATTATGCCGAGCATCTATCCACTCAGACATAGACTTTTCTTCGTATGTGTCAATTCCTGAAATGATGAATATGATTCCAGCAATTATAAGAATTACCAACATACTTTTTAGTGAAAAAATCTTTTTCATCATTGTTTACGTTTCTTCTTTTCTGTGAGTTATGAACCCAATTGTGCACTACTCATGCGGGTTGTCAAGTTTTCTTACAGGTGCCTCATCAATACTTCTCTGGTAAGCTGTCAACAATCTTCACCGTCTCAGGGTTTACGTTAATAACATCGCCGCCTAACTGCCCTTAATATTCTGTATTTAGTAGGACGTTTTGCACGTCCCATGGACGTGTTCATGTCAAGCAGCATAAGGAATGGGACGTGTTTTTTTATTTTCGCTGTTTTCCTCTTGTGGTGTCACGTGATATGCGAATGTGTTTCTATGTAATAATAATTTTAACACAAAAATTCATGCTTGTCAAGAAAAAATTGTTCAAACAGAATAGAATTAGTGTATCTGTTTCAATCTCCCCATGTTGTTCCGAGTTTATCTTGTGGCTGAACCGACAACCGACCACGGTTTGGAATTCCTTCGCCTGTAAAGACAAAATTGTCAAATAGAGCAGTATAACCAGCAATACCGAAACCGACGCTGCCAATAACGAGGTCCCCATCAAGAAATGCCAAATGATCTATATCACATATTGTTGTCAGAACTAACTCATCATTAACCCAGAACATAAAAAGGTCACCACCTACTTTCAGTTTTAAGTGGCTCCATTCACCTGTCTTTAGAAATGGGTGTGCGTAAACAGTTTTACAAGGTAAGTTGACCCCATCTCGCAACATATTGTCAATGTTTTTTTGACCGCCATTTAAGCGGAACCACAACGGCAGTCCATCTAAATTTCCAGTTTCCAAGTCAAGAATAGTCCCTGTGACGATTGGGAAGGGAGCATCCCAAAAGACATCTCCTATTGTAAAAACAATCGCTCTGGTTTCAGTGACTCGAGCAGCAACCACAATATGCCCCCGTCCAGGTTTTTCAAGCGGCATCACCTCTAACTCAACATCGTAATTGGTCCATTGAACATCTTTGAGGACGAGTAGCCGGATATCGTCATCCTTATTATCGGCACGGAGTTCCCCATTAAAGACTCTCCATTTGCCAGGTCGGGGATCCTTTACGTTGACTTCTTTCCAATCCGTCAATTTACGGTCATCAAATGTATCAACATAAGTTCCTGCCCTGAGAGACAATGTAAGTAAAAAGAGGATACATGCTACAATCAAAGTAGTAAATTTCATCATGTCTCCTTAGGACAAGAAAGGATTATAGTGGATTATAAATAATCCAAATAGGTGGTCAACCCAGGGTTTCTGCCCATTCACTCAGCACCCGTGCCATCTCAACAAAAACGTCTTCCTCCGTATTACGGCGTTTGAGAACTTTGAATCCGTGGTCAGCCGTATCCAACAGATGTAAGGTGGCTTTGTCGCCAAGTTTTTCACAGACCGGTTCCAACAACTCAAGTTTTGCCAACTTATCGCGTGTGCCAGACAGGAATAACATTGGTATGGTAACGTCAGCGAGATGTACCGCGCGTTCCGTACCTTCCTTGCCAGAAGGATGCAACGGAAATGCGAAAAATACAAGTCCTTTGACATGTTCAATCGGTTCTTTCGCTGCGGACATTGAGGACATACGTCCGCTATAGGAGTGTCCGCCGACGAGGATGGACAGATCGCTTGCAGCCTCGTGTGCAGCAGCCGCCGCTGATCGGACAGTCTGTAAGGCAACCGCCTCCGATTCTCTGCCGCCACCGCCACGTTCCATGTAAGGAAACTGATAGCGGAACGTTGCGATGTTTATATCGGCTAATCGTTCGGAAATCGTCTGGAGTGTTGAACTGTGCATATTTGTGCTCGCGCCATGTCCAAGCACTAATATCCATTTTGCATTGTCTGGACGGATGAGAAGTGAGGACACTTCGCCTTTTTCTGGTGTTGCGATAAACTTTGATTCAATTGCTTCATAACTCATTTTTTTCTCCTTTCAGTTTCTATGATAAAACCTATAATTACTTGAAAACTATTAAAAGCGCGCTTATAAAGCGCATAAAGAAGAACCGCGTGTAGTAGCGTAATTCATTGCCAAATCAACGTCAAATACGCGTATAGCATTTGTTGCCTCTCTTGGCATTGTTGGGTTTCGCAAACTCTATCCAACCTATAAATGGTGCAAAGTAGTAGGCATACTCCGTATGCCGTAACTTGCTACGGCACGCGGAGCGTGCCTGCATGTTGGTTTCACAAATTCTACTTAACCTACGATGTACTGAACGAACAGTATCACTACAATACGGAGCGGTTAGGAAACCGCTCCGACCGGGTAATGTAAGATGCGCAATGAATTGCGCGACTACAAACGCTATAAATCTAAAAATTGGATTCTACTTTATACATTGTTGTACGACATCTCGGTAGGTTTCTAAACCCACAGTCTCTAACCCTTTCACCTTAGCCATATCGTCCCATCGCCGTAAGGTGAGCGCGTCCAAATAATGCGAAATCTGTTCAAACGCTTCTCGCTCCTTGTCTGACATTACACCGCCCTGAAGTTTAAGACTTCTTTTTGATGCTTCGGATAGCCCGTCATAGTAAGAGGAATCGGTTGTACACAGATACCTTTTTGCAGGGACATGCAGTCGGATCGGTGTTGTGATGGATTCCGGGAAAAACGGTTCCAGATACTGCGCGCCAATCTCCTCATGATTCAGGTCCGTGTCCAGAAAAGCGACATCTGCATTGTGCTCATCTAAGATAATATGTCCGATGTCATGGAGCAATGCGCTTGTAATTAGTGTGGGGCTTGCATCGTTCTGCTTTGCGAGTGCAGCACATTGGAGCGCGTGTTCAAGTTGTGTCACGGCCTCATCGTAAAATGACTGTCCACGTTTCTCCATGTAGGTAAATAGTATGTCAACCTTTTGTTGTAGTGTTGCGGCGCTCATTTTCCGTGCAAGGCTTGGATCAATGTAATTATTCATGACTTATAACTTTTCCTTGAAAATGTGCGATTTTGCTAATTTGTTTGTTTCGTTTTGAACCGTCATTTGCATATTGGGAAAAGGCTTGCCGCTTGTCGGCATAATACCGCTCACGCCAATCACCTTGAGACTTAGCGTTATAGGTGAGATAGATAATCCGTCTCGATTCATTTGAACGATTAGGAGGACTCTTGTGCGGAATGTAAGAACCGAAAAGGAGAATGTCACCGGGTGCGGTTGGCACTGCGATCCACTCCATCTTCAAGGCAGTTTCGGGCGCGACACAACCTTTCTCGTCAAGTGCGATGAACCCTTCTTTATGCCTGCCTGGTGAGAAATAGAGACATCCGCTTTCTGGAGTTGCTGAATCTACTGAGATTAGACAGGTGATGTGATAGTCAACAAACTCGTAGGCAGGAGCATCCTGATGAGCAACGTAACCGCCGCCACCGGGATACTTGTAGTTGATTTTCTCTTTGTAAAGAACTGCCGATTCTGCCATCAACTCAGAAACAACACCCAAAACTTTACCGCTTGTCACGGTGTTTTTCATATCGGTATGGTATGGCACAAAATTTTCTGAACGAGAAAGTCTTGCACCTTCTGGTGTTGATTCGTAGTGATGCATCCATTTATCTTCAGTCGGTTCCCAAGATGAGATTTCAGATACCCATGTTTGTAGGTCTTTCACTTCTTCAGTAGAGAAGAAGGTAGGAATTTTCAAGTAGCCGTTGTTTTGCCAGTCTCGGTGGAGTGCCGAATTGAGGTGAGTCATAATCCATCCTTGAAGATAACGCTCTTATGTTTAATATAGCGTGTGTAGGGATTTTTGTCAAATTTCAGATGTTTTAGTAGAGCCATTCAAGCGGCGCGCAGCACTCTTGTGGGAGGGCTTTATAAGCCCTCCACCACTCCTGGTAGGCGCGTTACAAACGCGCCTACCGTTTGCCTGAAAATCAGGTAATCCTGCAAATCTCGGTTCAGACAACACACAAACCGCCAAAATTCTACAAAAACCAGATTTACTTATTATATTCAGCAGTCGGCGCCACTCCAAACTCAAGTACCTTCGTCGGGTCTGCGATTTCCATCCGAAAATCCCAATACCCATTATAATCACCCGACAAAATCGCCAAAGTATTCCAACCTTTTTTCAAAGGTAATTCAAAGTGTGCCCACCAAGAATATAGGTCTTTTCCAGGGATAGCGGCATTAGGAATCTCAACTCCATTGAGATAGAGTCTGCCGAGGTTGCCTCCCCATCTGATCTGGGCAAAAACATGCCGCGCATCTGGACTTTTGATATAGGACATGGCATAACTGTATGTCAATTCTGCATTTCCAAATATATCCCTTAATTTGACATTATCCGATTCAGCATTGTGTTCTTGCCAAGAGATTTCGCCTGCTTTTCCTTGATAGGTTTTTTCAAGATTAAGTTCGGGGACAGGTATTTCAAGAAAACTTTGCGGAATTTCGTTTGTGTTTGCGGGTATCTTTTCTATACCGAGATCAAAGGGACCGAGAAGCATCCAATTTTTCAGGACGCGCATATGTTCTCTGGCAATAGGGTGAAACAACTGCCTGCCGCTTAACAATTGTTCGCCACCATATAACCCGGAATATTTGTAAATAGGAAACGGGAGGAAGTTATCCGTTGGAACAGAAAAGGTTACAATTGTTTTTGTAGTTTGTCCCGGTTTAGCTTCAAAAGATAATTGGTTTGGGGAAATCTGCCAATTCTGATTTGGTTGAAAAACTAATTCAACTTGAATTAGTTTTTCAAGTGTGTTTTCAAGTGCGACTTCAAGACTTCCATAAGAAAAAGATTCATCTTTGTTGAGGTTAAAATCGGGTTTAAATTTGAGTAGGCTGGAAACCTTGTCTTTAAACGTTGCGGTTGAGAGGTCTGCAGAGTGGATGCTACCCGGTTCAATGATTGCGATATTGACATCTTCGTTATCAACAGTTACAAGGCTATAATGATCGAATGCACCGTATTCTCGCACTGCCTGTGGTGTGAATCCGCCACCGGTAGCACCGAGCACAAAGTATCGGCGGTCATTGCGAGTATGAAGTGTCAACCTATGGTAGTGTCCTGCGAAAACAGTGTATGCCCGTTCACCGAGTGCCGCTTCAATTTCTTCCCAACCGGAATGTTTCTGAAGCCAAAGAGGTCTGTGCAACATTACAAACGTATGCCGCACATCCGTGTGTTGTGTCAATTGAGATTTCACATATTCAATCTGTTCTTCCCCAAACCAGTTTGTCCATTCACCACTGTTTGTATGCCACTCCTCTGTATTGAGCAATAGGAATAGACAATTTTTGTAAGTAAACGCCGAATAGGTGCGTCCGATGTGCTTCTCCCAGTAGTCATACATCACGCGGTTAGTAATATCGTGGTTACCGGGCAATGGCAGAAACGGGACGATTAAATCGGATTGATGATCCCAAAATTCTTTCCATTCTGCAGTAAGTTGTTTAAGGTCTGTTGTATCTCCCTGTATTAAGTCGCCTACCATGATAGCAAAGTCAGGTTTTAAGGTGTTGATTTCATCTATTGCGCGGTCAAATACTGGCCACTTATCTAATCCACCACCAGTTTTGTCTCCAATGATAGCGAAAGTGAACTTATCTGGGTCGTCAGAAAAGGGACGTTCAACAATAGGCATGCGTTCTGGAAAGTCGGGTTTTTGGGCAGTAGTCGTAGCAATCATTGCAAGACATAGGACAGACACCACTACGATTTTTAATATTTGAGCGCACTTAAGCATATAATTCTCCTGATGCGTGTGGGTTTTATAGTAAAATCTAAAAATACCTGGACATTTTCTTAAGGTTAGCGGTGTTTGTAGTCGCGCAATTCATTGCCAAATCACTGCGCCTCGGACATTTATCGCGTGTTTAAAATCCACATAAGAACAAAATGTCCAAATAATTATGGGTTTCACTATAAGAGATATTCCATGAGGATATTTCTTTCAAATGTTAGTATAACGCATAAAAAATCTTTTGTCAAAACGCATTCACAGGGTTATTTAGTTTTCGGTTTTTCTGGCGTATTTCATCACAAACGTTAATGTTTTATAGCAGCATTGTGGTCGGGTTTACAAAAAAGATGTGCGATGCAAAGTAGTAGGCACACGCCGTGTGGTATTCGCCATGACTTGTCGCCTCGGACATTCTGTAGGAGCGACCTCCTGGTCGCGACCCGACAAATACCATACGGGGAATGCCATAAAGGCATTCATAACGGCAAGTGTCGGAAATTTTCGCGATCAGAAATTCAAAGACCTCCGGGTGAACGCTGACATTGAGAAGCAACGAGACTGGATATATAAATGTCCGGGGTGTTGGGCGGAGTGCGAAGTGCTGCCGAGTGCTATTTACACCGGTGATTTGTTGAAGAAGACCCTGTTTTCTGGTAGGAGTGCTTGAATCTTTCTTCTTCGCTTTTCAATCGGATTCCGGGATCGGTAAAACGTCACGATAGACGGGTTCCATCTTTTCTGAGTATATATCTCCGCGAACCCACATGACAGGACGGACATTTTTGCCATCCTTTTTAGGGACACGTTCTGCATTTCCACTGATATAATGTGCAACATTACAACGCCGAAAGCGCAGACTGTGGTTATCAGTACTTTTATGGAGAAGTTGGTTGTTAAACCAGACTACTGCTCCAGGCGGCACTTCAACAGCCACACCATCTTCGTCACGGGCATCGCGTGCTATCTTAAACTCATTCTGTTGTGAACCTTCCAGGTCCTCATGCGCAAGAATCCCGTATTTGTGGCTACCGGGTATAACGTATAAACATCCGTTGTCTCGGTCTGCAGCATCAATAGCAGTCCAAGTTCCGACAGTCATATCAGTTTTATACTGCCAGTTAAAATACCATTTATCTTGATGCCAGGGGAAACCTAAACCGATCTTTGGCGCTTTCCAGATATACAGATTGCCTTGACTCAGCAGATTTGGACCGAGTAGGTCAACAATTGGATCTGTTAGGCGCTGGTCACGCACACGCGCGAGGAATTCAGGGCAATAACAACTCACATGATGGATTTTATGGATTGCATGGATTCCAGATGCTTCAACTTTTCCGTCTCTGACTAATGCGTTTTGATCGATATTCTCTGTCGGAAAAGGTCGTTTTCCATCAATAATGTCATCAGCGATTTGCCGTAAGACGTTGTTATCTTTTTCTGTGAAGACGTCATAACGGACAAAGTAACCGTTATCATTCCAAAATGATAGTTCATCAGAAGTTAGGGCAAATTGGCGTTCCGGTGGTGATGTGTTTGTACTCATTTATTCTCCTGTTCTTCGGGGATTGGTAAAGCATCGTGATAAACAGGTTCCATCTTTTTTGAGTAGGAATCACCTCTTATCCATGAGACTGGACGAATATAGTTTCTGTTCTGACCTTGAACCCGTTCTGAATGTGCACAGATATAATGTGCAACATTACATCTGCGAAAACGATCACTGTGGTTATCTGTGCTTTTATGTAGTAGTTGGTTGTTAAAGAAAATAACGCTACCAGATGGCACCTCAACGGCAACCTCATCCTCATCTCTTGCACCGAGTGCTTGTTTAAACTCGTTTTGTTGCGAACCTTCAAGTTGAACATGTTCATGAACCTCGTTCTTATGGCTGCCGGGTATAACGTAAAGACATCCATTGTCTAAATCTGCATCATCAATGGCAGTCCATGTTCCAACGGTTTTTGTAGTTATGTATTGATGGTTAAAGTACCATTTATCCTGATGCCATGGGAAACCTAAACCGATTCTTGGCGGTTTCCAGATATACAGATTGTTGAGACCGAGGATATCTGGACCGATTAAGTCAACGATTGGATCAGTTAAACGAATGTCGCGTGTTCGTGCAAGGAATTCAGGTGAATGTTTATTAATATGATGTATACAGTGCATCGCATTGGAACCAGCTGCTTTTACCTTTCCATCTCTGACCAACGCGTTTTGGTGGATTTGCTTGGCGGGGAACGGACGTTTTCCTATGGCAATGTCATCGGCGACTTGTGCTAATGAGTCGTTTTCTTCTTTTGTAAAAACGTCGTAACGGATAAAGTATCCGTTTTCTTCCCAAGATGATCGTTCTTCAGGCGTCAATCTAAACTTCCGTTCCTTGAGCGTTGTATTCGTGTCCACTAATTCTCCTATTGATAAATTTATTCCTTTGGGTACTTGTGCTTTTCTCTCCACCGTGGGTACTCATCTGCAAGGAGCTTGGCCGCCCAGCTTCCGTAGTAGTCGTATCCACCGCGGCGTTCCTGTCCGATTTCGGATAACGAGTAGCGGACAACCGAGTCGCGGTCAAGAAAGATTGGACGGTTGCTGCCGAGTTCGTAGAAACGCGCCCAGAGCGGTCCCGCGTCGGGGTCCGTTACGATCCGTGTATCCTCCTGCCCCTCTGCATCGGTGAACTCGTCAAAACGCATGCCGTGGATAGTGACGTTCCTGAACCACTCAACGGATCCTTCGACAGCGGCGATAATCTCTGGGGTGGGTTCTTCGAGTGACATCAGAAATCGCACGACACGGGCACTTTCGGCACCAGAGAGCGACGGTGGCTCATAAGAACGGGCCCACGCAGGCTCAAGCGTTTTCTCGTCATGCTGCGCACACCAGGCTGTGAGTTTGCCATTCTGCTTGATTTGCGTGCGCAGGATGCAGTCAATGCCCTTGGTTAAGGCAGCTTCAACCTTCGTGCGGTCTTCCGTTTTCAGGAACCGATAGTCGGAAGATTCAGAGACATCTCGGAGGAGTTCGAGAATGCGGGACATAACATTGTCATTGAACGTGATGTGACGACGGTAGCCTTTGCTTAGCGGATAAAACTGTGGCCACCCGCCATTCGGGTATTGCGCTTCAAGGATATGAGAAAGACCTTTGAGAAATGCTTGTTGGTAGCGCGGCTCGTTTGTCGCACGAAACGCACGAGCAAGAAACCGTAGTTCGTCAATGGTCGCACCGTTGTCAAACGTTGCGTGCAGATCCTCAATTTTACCATCAAACGGCTCAGATGCCGTATCTCTAATCTTGGGCCAACCCCCGACCAGGGTCTGCCAAGTGAGGACGTTGTCGGCAATACGGCGACCTTCCTCACTCTGGAACCATTCAAGAGATTGCTTTGCATATCGGGACGGAACGTTTGCTTCTGAAGATGGCAGCAGGAAAAGAAGCAAGATATAGATGGAAGTTAGTCGTAGTTTCATGATAGTGTCCTTTCGTTAGTAGTCAATCGGATTATAGAATTGGTATAACGTCATGTTGAACTTCATCTGCCATACCAGCATAGGTTTCACCACGAATCCACATGGGAGGTCGTTTTTTATTTATAGCCTCAGGACGCGTCCATTCTGCTTTGGCACTGATATAATGTGCTATGTTAGCACGTCGGAAACGATTACTGTGGTTATCCGTGCTTTTATGAAGGACTTGACTATTGAACCAGATGACCGCGCCAGCAGGGATTTCTACCGCGACACCATCTTCATCGCGAGCTCCTTCTGCCTGTTTAAACTCTCCTTGTTGTGAACCTTCAAGCGCCTTATGTTCACGAACGCCATGCTTATGGCTTCCGGGGATAACGTATAGACACCCGTTTTCTTTATCTGCATCATCAATTGCTGTCCATGTTGCGACAGTCGTTCCGGTTTTATACTGATGGTTAAAGTACCATTTATCTTGATGCCACGGGAAACCTAAACCAATTTTTGGCGGTTTCCAAATATAGAGATTATTGAGACCGAGGAGATCTGGACCGAGTATGTCAACAGCGGGGTCGGTTAGACGTGGATCTCGGGTACGCGCAAGGAATTCTGGACAATTACAACTCACATATTGGATATTATGCATTGCGTGGATGCCATGTGCTTCGATTTTACCGTCTCTGACTAAAGCGTTTTGAAAAATATGATAGTCTGGGAAAGATCGTTTTCCGAGGGCAATGTCATCAGCGATTTGCGCTAAGATGTCATTTTTTTCTTTGGTGAAAACGTCGTAACGGACAAAGTATCCGTTTTCCTCCCAAGCGGATCGTTCTTCAGGAGTCAATCTAAACTTCCGTTCCGCAGATGTTGTATTTGTGTCCACTTATTCTCCTATTGATAAAATCTATATTGTATGATTCATTCACCTTACTTGTTCTATTCGGATTCTGTAACGGGTAAAGTGTCACAGTAGACGCCCTCAGACAGTGTTTCGTATATTTTTCCCCTAACCCACATAAGCGGACGCATGTAATTCTTATGTGGAACTCGTTCCGCTTTTGCACTGATGTAATGTGCGATGTTACTTCGTCGAAAGCGTTCAGTGTTGTTATCCGTGCTGCTATGGAGTATTCTATTGTCAAAAAAGATAACACTTCCCGGTGGAATTTCAACAGCGACTCCATCCTCGTCTTTTGCACCGACTGCCTGTCTAAACTCCTGTTGTTGTGAACCTTCAAGTTCAACATGCTCAAGGATTCCTTTTTTATGGCTACCTGGGATAACGTATAGACACCCGTTTTCTTTATCTGCTGCATCAATCGCAGTCCACGTTCCGACTGTTGTTTTGGTTTTAAACTGAGGTCGAGTATACCATCTATCTTGATGCCACGGGAAACCCAAACCGATCTTTGGCGGTTTCCAAATATAGAGGCTATTAAGACCGAGGATATCTGGGCCGAGGATGTCAACAACAGGATCGGTTAGACGCGGATCACGTGTGCGTTCAAGAAATTCAGGGGAATAGAGATTCATTTGATGGATACTGTGCATCGCGTAGATACCCGATGCTTCAACTTTCCCATCTCTCACTAATGCGTTTTGAAAGATACGATGGTCTGGGAAGGGGGTTTTTCTGAGAGCAATGCTATCAGCGACTTGACTTAAAAGGTCATTTTCTTCTTCGGTGAAAACGTTGTGGCGGACAAAGTATCCATTTTCTTCCCAAGATAATTCTTCTTCGGGGGTCAGGCTAAACTTCCGTTCCTCGGATGGTGTATTTGTATTCACTAATTTTGCCATACAGGTAACTAAAAATGTCTGTAGCTGCCATCAATTTTCTGACGACTACAGACATCAGAATGTTACATCGAAAAATTACCGACAAAGACGTTGTTGGCTGCGTCGCCTTGCTGCCAATTCACCGAGAGGTGGGTATCTTTATAACGATAAACTTCCGATTTGCCGACAATAGCGTTCTGAACTTTTGTCAATGGTTCATACCAAATTTGATGGGGTTGTGTGCATTTCGCGCACGGGTAGCGATTTGCAGATAGTGTGAGTACTTTTCCAACCGTCACATCATATTTCGTGCCCTTTTTAGCGAATGTAATAGGTGCGATTTGCGTTGCAACGACTTTACCGAGAACGTCAGAACGTTTTGTCGCGAGCATGTTGCTAATTGCTGCACGCTGTTCTGGCGTAGCTTTTGTGTCCATATACAACACACTCTTGCGTGTTTCTGTATCAATCGCCAAGTTGTTTTTAGCACTGACAACAGCAACAACGGTTAAGCCATCCAACGAAACACCGTTCCAACTTCCACGATGGATATTCCAAACAAGTGTTGCCTCTTTTCCACCTTCCACAAATTCAGCACCGAAATGGCATGCGCCGACATACACACTCGCGGACCGAGCTTCAATATACTCACCTTGCACGATCAGGGTATCTGTAGCAAAAACAAAGCCTACCACGAGCATAAGTGCAAGCGTTGTAAAAACAAATATTCTTTTCATACTAATTCTCCCTTATGATTTCAGATTTACCTTACCGGACCTAAGTGCCGGAATTACACCTCTTTAGTTTTATTATACCAGAACGCTATGAAAAAATCAAGGAAACTATTGACCCGCTTCAGACAGCAATCGCTGAAGAGTGCCTCCTAAAATCTCTGCTTTGTCAGCATCGGGGATAAAAGTGCAGTGGGTGCGGAACGCTTCAAGCGCGTGCTGATACGTCATAAAGTTACGCACTACCGGATAGTCCGAACCCCAGCAGAGGCGACCAGGACCGAAATGTTCATAAAGCGCACGAACAATCCAGTGTGTATCCGAATATGGATAATCCCATGAAACCTGTGAGACATAAGCAAACCCTGACATCTTCACGTGGATATTCGGAACATTTGCAGAAGCAAGGACTTCTTTGAGTTGTGGGTAAGGATGTTCTTCGCCTGCTCGCGCACCTGCCATGTGATGGCACAGAAACGGTACCGTAGGAAACTGTGCTGCCAATTTACGAAGTGGCACGTGTTGATGACTTCCCATGGCAATGCTGGCAATTAATCCCAGCTCAGCAGTCGTTTGGAAGAAACGTTGTCCCTCCTCCGAAAAGAACCAACTCCCATCGTCATCCCCTCTGAGATAGTGCGTATAGCCTTTAAGGTTGTATGTTTCTGCTGCGGTTTTGAGACGATCTGCTGCACCGTCGGTGTGGTATGTATCCGTCCATGAACAATCTACATCTGCGAACTGAATAAGTCGGTCTGGATAGCGTTTAACGCATTCTGCAGCATAGTCGTTGTTATCGGGATTTCTATCAATACGCGCACATATAAGCACAGCTTTGTCAACGTTGTGCAAATCCATTTCGTGGAGAAGTTGTTCAACTTTTCCACGACTCTCATCATCGGGAATAGGAGGTTGATAGGGCCAGCGTGGCCAAGCGTGTGTATGTGAATCAATAATCATTGTGCCTCCAAAAAGTCAAGGTCATTACTGTGTCCATTCAAATTTATAGGTAAATGTCGCGATTCGGAGATCGCTCCTACAGAGGAAATGTAGAATTATTTCTATACTCCACTATAATGTTCTAAAGACAATCCAAGCATCAAAGCACCAAGTTTCTGTTTATCTGTTTCCGATAAACTGTTGCTATTACCACCATCAGAGGTAGGGACAACAATTCCTGCGATCCTGCCATTATACATGACTGCAATTCTATCGCTAAGTAGTAAGAGTTCATCCAGTTCCGAAGACACAAGTAAAACTGCTTTTCCACGGTTCCGCGCCTGAATAAGTCGTGTGTGAACAAACTTCGCAGCATGAACGTCCAATCCGCGTGTCGGATGTGCAGCAATAATAAGGGTAGGATTGCCAGACAATTCACGGGCAACAACCACTTTCTGCTGATTTCCACCGGAAAGTGTTTTGATCTGGTGCGTTATATCTCCAACTAGAATTTGATATTTATCAAGTGCATTAAAAGCAAATCTTTGGATGTTTTTTTGATGCAACATAGCGTTGCGAGAAAACAGTTTCTGTTTATGTCTACCAATGATAAAATTCTCATCAATTCGATTATTCAGACTAACACCGTGGCGGTGTCTATCTGCGGGCAGATGCGCGACCTGTTTTTCACGAAATTCTGCTGTTGAACTGTTGACCACGGATTCCCCATTTAAAATAATTTTACCGCTATGGATTTGTCGTAATCCTGTCAGGATTTCAACTAATTCCGTCTGACCGTTTCCTTCTACACCTGCTATTCCGACAATTTCACCAGAGAACACATCAAGATTGATTCCATCAAGAAGGTTTTTACCAGTCCCCGTTTTCACTGATACATCTTCTAACTGCAGCATAGGATTTTCTTGGTTGGTTTCTTTCCGTTCTATCGCGCGCTGATGAACTGGTTCACCAAGGATATGTTCTGCCAGTTGATGCGGATTAGTTTCAGAAATAGGGCATGTAATGACGGTTTTTCCATGGCGCATCACCGTAACAGTATCGGCTATCGTCATCACTTCATCAAGTTTATGGGTAATAATGATGATACTTCTACCTTCTCTTTTGAGACCGCGCATGCATTCAAACAATCCCTCAATTTCTTGTGGGACAAGCACAGCAGTCGGTTCATCCATAATTAGTATTTCTGCACCGTGATAGAGGACTTTCAATATTTCTGTGTGTTGCTGTGCACCGATTGGTAGTGATTCTATGGGGGTGTTCAAAGGCACATCAAACCCAACTTGTTCAGCGAGTCTTGTTATCTTATCTTCAGCCTTTTGGTAATCAAGAAGGGTTCCGAATTTACGCGTCTCTTTTGCGAGGATAATGTTTTGAAGGGCAGTGAAAGCGGGTATCAGTGTAAAATGTTGCTGAATCATACCTAAACCAAGACGCATGGCACGCTTCGGTGAGGAGATGGTCACAGGTTGACCATCAACATAGATTTCCCCTTTGTCCGGTTGATATAAACCGTAAAGGATTTTCATCAAGGTAGATTTGCCTGCACCATTTTCGCCAACTATAGCGTGAATTTCGCCTCGCTGTAACGAAAAATCCACAACATCGTTTGCTTGTACCTGCCCAAACCTTTTGCTGATACAGCGCATTTCAATAATTGGTGTTTGTGCCATTATTCTGTCTCTACACGCTTTTGGTTTTAAACTTTGTTGATATGTGCTAACTTTGAAAATAATTATGTATTGCGTGGGGAGAAACATTTCCGATACAACGCGGCTATATCTTCTGCAGATGCTTGGCGCGGATTGTTCGCAGGACTGCCACTTGCGATAGCATCAACTGCCATCTGATCGATAACCTGCTCAAACTTCTCCTTATCAATACCGATTTTTCCGAGGCGCGGCATCTGAATATCGTTGACGAGACGTTCAACTGCAAAAATCGCTGCGTCTGCCTGTTTCATTGGAGAAAGCCCATCAATAGGTTCGCCCATCGCTTGTGCAATATCGGCAAATCGTTTAGGCGCGCCGACAACGCTAAATTCCATCACATCAAGCAGCAGTACTGCGTTTGATAAACCGTGATGGATATGAAAATATGCACCAATTGGTCGGGACATGCCGTGGACTAACGCCACAGACGAATTGCTGAACGCCATACCTGCTATTGACGCGCCAAGCATCATATCTGAGCGTGCAAAGATGTTTTCGCCATCTGACCATGCTTGACGAAGTGAACCTGAAATCAACCTGATTGCTTTCAATGCAAGTGCATCCGTAAGTGGTTGGGCGCGTTTTGAGATATATGCTTCTATCGCGTGTGTTAGTGCATCAACGCCAACAGCTGCTGTCAGGTGCGGTGGAGTCGTTAGCGATAGCAACGGATCGACCAATGCAACTGATGCCAACAAACAAGCACTGCTCAACATCATTTTGACATTGCGATCCGTGTCAGTAATAACAGTGACTTTTGTGACTTCGCTTCCTGTTCCAGCGGTAGTAGGGATCGCAATCAATGACGCACCTGGATTTGGGATTTTGTCCACACCCATATGGTCAGCAAATTCGCCATCATTTGTGAGTTTCATGGCGATGCCTTTACCGCAGTCAATTGCACTGCCACCACCGATGCTTATTATCACATCACAGTTTTCCGCACGGTATTGCTTTAGTCCATCAGTGACGTTTTGTAATGTTGGATCGGGTGTAACATCAGAGAAAGTAGAGGTGGCTATTCCAGCATTGTGTAAGTTCTTGGCAATCTGGTCTGCGTATCCGATTTTGGCAATGCCCGGATCTGTCACGATAAGCGCATTCGTAGCACCAAGTCGTTTGGCTTGTTCACCGACTTTTTCGGATGCACCAGCACCGGTGATTATTGTGGGTGGGATTGAGAATATGGTAGGCAACTTTCATTTTCCTGAGTAGAATTAAACATTTACAAGAATTAAAAAGTGTGATTTTCAGCAGAATTCTGAATAGTTAGGCGCGCTTTCGTAAGCGCGCCTAACGTTGTGTGAAGTCCTGCTTATAAAATTATTTCGTTGAAATACGAATTCTAACCCTCTGATCTGTCTTGTCTGTCTTAACCGTAATCCCTGAATTTTGAAGTTCTTTAATATCCGCATCTGAAATTATCCCTTGAGCAAAGGGATTATCATAATAACCACCATTTGCTTGCATCCACTTATAATACACAAGTGTGCGGCGGGTTGATCCGGATGGAAACAAATGATTCATTGCTTCCAATCCGGCAATTCTTTCATCTAATGTCATGGGAGCATTATTCGTAGTCTTTCGGCTATACTCCATGTAGGTATGTACTTGTGGAATATCTCCAAACCTTTCAAGGAACTGGTTATATTGCGCACTATGAAGTTCATCTGGATCCATCGTTTCTGGATCACCTATCCATGTGCCACGCGCTCTTGCTTCCATTTCCGCGTCAATAATCTCCTTCCATGGATCTCTTTGAAGAGCTTTCTCATTCACGAGATCTTCGTTTGGCGAGTCATGATCTGCCAATTCTTCATTTGTAACATCATCTTCTTCCTGCAAATGATTTGAAACTTTATCATGGACTGATGGATCAGATTCATCAGTAAGTTTGGGAACACTTGGTTTTTTTGCATTTTGATCTGATAGTACTGTGTTGGTATCCGTTTGTTCTTCAACAAGGGGATGCTCCGTAAGTTTGTTTGTAGCATCGCGTGTGTGAAAGTTTGTGTACCAGTAAATTGCAACGAGAATAACAAGAAAGGGGACGAAGAAAATCAACTTTTTCATTTCAGTTCTCCTTTGGATGAAGAGTAGATAAACCACATGCGTGACAAAAGCAAGGTAAAGGTTACTTTGTTCTTAATTTCTATACACAACCTTTTTTTGATTATAGCACATTGTCCTTTAACGATTTTCGATAAGTCTATGCGTAAATGAACTAAAGTAGACCAAGACGCTCAAGATCTGCCTCTCCCCACTGCACTTGTCGTTCAATGATAGCTTTTAGGTCCCAACAGCGAAAGTTTGTCCCATATTATGAAGATGGATAGTTGTTGTCCGCCCATCTGGATGCGCAAAAAAACGAGTTGCTCCTTTTCTCCTAAATTCATCAAATCCATCTCTTTTTAAAGCACTTATTAGTCTTCGCACTGTGAGTGAACGCAATCGCTTGTAGTCAATAGCCATTTTAAATAGTTACAGCGATTAAAGGGACATCACTGACCTGAATCTGTGAGCGAGGTTCAGAAGGGAGTTCTTCACCGTGCTCCAATAAATACTCCACAAGTAGGTCAACTGCATCCTGCAAATTCTTTAATGCTTCTTTTTGAGTATATCCCCAACTTGCAGCACCTTTGTGTTCTAACGCAGGGATATAGGCACGTCAGACAGCGTTTTCATCAGGTTCATCGGGCCATTTGTCTTTTTCTAACACAACCTGAAATGAATACGTTTTCATGTGTTTCCTCCTACTATAGAAGTATACCACAAAACGGATTAAAATGAAATGTATTCAGGACTAATGCCGGAAGTGTCGGACACCTGTAAATACCATCGCCATACCAAATTTATCAGCTGTTTCAATCACAGACGCATCATTGACTGACCCACCGGGTTGGATAATCGCGCGGATACCTGCTTCACCCGCAATCTCTACACCATCGGGAAATGGGAAAAACGCATCAGAGGCTAAAACTGCGTCTTTTGTCTTTTCACCTGCCTTGCGGACAGCAATTATGGCAGCATCTACACGGCTCATTTGTCCCGCACCGATACCGACAGTTTGCGTGCCTTGCGCAAGGAGAATGCAGTTGGATTTGACATGTTTACATGCTTTCCATGCGAAAAGTAAGGATTCTATCTCTTCGTCCGTAGGCTTACGTTTGGTGACAAATTGTAAGTCACTTTTTTCAATGTTATGTACATCCTGTTCTTGAACAAGCACGCCACCAGTCACATTACGGATTTGTAGAATTGGTTCTGATGTTGAAAGTTCCCCTGTTTCAAAAATCTGGCGATTTGTAACACGAGACAATGCACTAAGTGCTTTCTCGGTGTAACTCGGAGCGATTATCGCCTCTATTTTCACACCCGATTTTGCAGCGTCTCGAATAGTGTTCGCTGTCTGAATCGTCACTTTACGATTTAAACCCACAATTGAACCGAAGGCAGAAGTTCTATCGCATTCAAGGGCATTTGTGAAGGCATCTTTTAGGTTACCAGCAGTCGCAAGTCCGCACGGATTGTTATGTTTGATGATCGCACAGGTAGGCGTTTTAAAGTCTTTCACAATCTCTAAGGCAGCATCTAAATCGAGGATATTGTTGAAAGATAGCGGAGGACCATTCAGTTGTTTTGCCCATGCAGCGCATGTTGTTGGTGCATCCTCAGTTCTATAGAAAGCAGCACTTTGATGCGGATTTTCACCGTATCTTAACGAATCTACTTTCTGGAAGTGGAGCGTTAAAACATCACCAAATTCGTCATCAGTTTCTAAATTGGCGAGATAGGTAGAAACCACACTGTCATAGTGTGCGGTGTGGAGAAATGCCGTTTTTGCCAATTCAAATCGGACATCTTCGGATAGACACCCATCGTTGGCATCTAAGTCAGCGATAATTTGTGGATATTGATCAGGGTTTGTGAGGACAGCAACATGTTTATAATTCTTTGCTGCAGCGCGAATCATTGTCGGTCCACCGATGTCTATATTCTCAATCGCTTCTTCAAGTGTAACATTAGGTTTGGCAATGGTCGCTTCAAACGGATACAAGTTGCAAATCACCATGTCAATAGGTTTTATTTCATTATCGTTGGCTTGTGCTGCGTGTTCTGCATTATCCCACTGCGCAAGTAGCCCGCCGTGGACTTTTGGGTGGAGTGTCTTAACCCTACCATCTAACATCTCTGGGAAACCGGTATAGTCAGAGACATCCGTGATCTCTATTCCTGACTCTCGAAGGTGTTGAGCAGTGCCGCCAGTGGAAAGAATTTCTACCCTATGTTGCACGAATGTATTCGCAATTTCTAAAAGACCTGCTTTGTCGTAAGTGCTGATAAGTGCGCGTTCAATTTTCTTCATATTTCGTCTGTCTCAATCTCTATTCTATTTTCTGGCGATTATTTTATCCCTACATATAGATGTATCTTGGGGGAGGGGTTTGTAACCCGATACTGAAAACTCTAATGCAATTTATGTTACATATCTGGGAAAACCGAAACCATCATTGGCAACGTGGCTTCGTGCAGGAATCTGTGCACGGGTCGGTATAATCAAATCCATTTCAGAAGTATTTTCAATCACAGTGCCATCACCGATTCGCACCTCATTTCCAATCATGATTTTACCGGGATGTTCTGCAGCGCCACGGATAGTTCCTATGACGACTGATGAACCGATACGACACCCTTGATCAATTTCTACAAACCCGTAAATTTCGGTATTTGTCCCGATAGTCGTCCGGTCAGCAATTTGGACAGGACCGAGGAGACTTGTGTCTGTTCCTATCTCCACAAAATCACCGATAACAGGATGGCGTTGCTTCACCTTGACACTCAAACCACCAAGTGTGCAAGGGTAGAGAACACACCCAGAACCGATAATACCTGTTTGCCCTGTCGTCACGCCACGGTGAGGGTGCTCTAAGAAATTTGCGTCCCCTATTTGGGTTTCTGGATGTAAGTCGGCTTGATAATAACGTCCGCCTAATTCCGCAATGGCGCGCGGCAGCAACGGAACAGGAACTCTGTGGAGGTGTGAGTTATCTTCTGGTGGTTCGCTTCGTGTTAAGGCATAAGCCACATCATGGTAGAACAGCACACGCCACCCAGGATAAGTGCTAACTACCAGTTGAAGTTGATATTCAAAAACGGAGGCGAGGTTCAAAGTGCCGAGAAAATCTTGGTATGGGTCAAAACTTCGCTCCTTAATTGCATTGTCAATTTGGGAACGAAAATCAAGGGCTGCAAGTTTTTCGCGAGAGATACCGTTGTGTAGGAGATATGCATCCCAAACAGCTGGGTCTTTGAGGGATGCGAAGCGATTCCAAAGTGCACGGCTTTTTAATCGAGGTAGTTCCCAGAGGAGTGAGAAGGCTGTTTCAAGGGCAGCACCCAGATGTGTTTCGTCCGTAACTGCTAAAAACGATTGGGCTACCATCGCATACAACTGATCCGCTAACTCTTCAATCGCTTCCGAAAGTTCACGTTTTTGGTTAAAAAGATGTGGCGCGTTATGAGAGCCCGGGGCAACGCATTCCAATAGATTTCCCAGAACGGTTTCAAGAATATCACGATTAACAAATCCCCGTCCTGAACGTTGCGATAACCCCTCTCGACTTGTGCTGTCTATACGTAACGCATTAAGCTCTGATTTGCTATAGATAGGACGTAACCTTTCTAACGTTTGGTTCAGCAACGGTTTTTTTCGTTGTTCGTAAGAGACATCAAACAGTGTAGTTTCAGACATATCGTCTCCAGAAAACAGAAGTTTTCAAATGTAAAGAAGTACTTCCGCTTTCCTTTTTCTACCTTTTAGCATTCTTGATCAGTAAACTTTGTTAAAACTTCTTGGGCAGCGGCGACACCTGCGCCAAGCGGAACATCATAACCAATTTCTGCTAAACCCCTCTCAAAAGCAGAGACAGCAACGATAACATCGTTTTCGTTCATCCAACCAAGGTGTGCAATACGAACAATCTTACCGCTCAACTCACCTTGTCCACCAGCATACGTGATGCCATGTTTTTCGCGCATCATCTTAACAAACGCTTTGCCGTCAATTTCTTTTGGCAACCGAATTGATGTTAACGTATTTGCTGGCGATGTTGCGAATAGCGGGAGACCAATCGCTTTAAGAGCACTTCGTGTTGCAATAGCCATACGGTTATGGCGAGCGATAGTATTGCGGATACCCTCTGCGCAGATGTGATTTAAGGCATATTGCAGTGCCGTAAGAAGCGTAATTGCTGGGGTGTAAGGCACTGAACCTTCAAGTCCGCGTTGATGTGCTTTTCGGAAATCGAGATAATACTTCGGTAGATCAGACTGTTCAGTCGCTTCCCACGCACGATGATTAAGAGCAGCGAAAGCGAGACCGGGAGGCGTCATCAATCCTTTCTGTGAACAGGAAACGACAACATCAACTCCCCAATTGTCCATCTGTAGATCATCTGCTCCAAGTGCGCTGACAGCATCAGCAACAAGTAGTGTTGGAGTAGATTGCGTCAAACTCGCGAGTACTTCAATGTCGTGCAAAGCACCGGTTGATGTTTCGCACAGTGTAGCGAAAACTGCTTTTATGTCAGGGTGAGTAGTTAACTGTGCTTCCACTACTTCTGGTGCGACTGAATCGCCCCATGTAACATCAATACGGATGACCTCAACACCATAAGCCTCACAGATTTCTGCCCACCGTTCACCAAATTTGCCGCTCCGAATGACTAAAACTTTATCATTACGGCACAACAGATTTGCCACTGCACCGTCCATTGCACCTGTTCCAGACGATGTTAAGAAAAGCACATCGTTCTCTGTTTGGAAAACGTGCTTGAGTTTTTCTAAAACGTCTTTAATTAACGCAACAGCATCTTCACTGCGATGATAGTCAATCGGTTGCGCCATTGCCAACAATGCTTCTGGCGGTATTGGTGTTGGACCTGGTGTAAAGAGATACTTTTTTTGCATGATTAACCTAAGCTGTACCTACTGCTCCAGGTGTTTTCCCTTCAACGCTTAGAACAACCCACTCCCTGCTCAGGAGTTGTAGCACTGAAACAATAGCTTCACGTTGTCCAGCACTATCCATCGGCACTTCGATTGTGATGGTTGCGAATTCCTCTTTTTGGACGTCACCGTCTTTATCAAACTTCATCGGTGTAATTTGTATCTTTTTTAGTTTTGCATCCATATTTTAATCCTCCAAATTAAATTTTTACTGAAATGAGTGGTTTTATGAATATAATTGCTTTATGAAACATCCATGAACGAATCCATCTCAAAACATTCACCTTGGCGTCGCGCAGATTCCCAACCTGCCAGAACAGGTGCTAAAGAGAAAAGACCATCGTGATAATCACTTTGCAATATGCTTGCATCTCCCGTCTGAACAGCACGGATAAAAGTTTTATCCTGTTCTAACCACGGATTAAATTCTTCTGCCTGATAAATCTTCTCACCGTTCACCTCAATCCTGTCGTATCGGTAAATTGTGAGGTGACCTCCTTCATAAAAAACGGTAAACCACGGTTCATCTTTCGGACTCGCTCCAGCAGAAACAAAGTTGAGTATCATCGTGGCACCGTTGTTGAAGCAGTAATTGAAACTACACGACAAAGGCGTGGCATATTCTGCTCGTTCACAATAGAACGCTTGCGCACGAACAACGTTCAATCCTGTCATAAAACGACTATAATCTGTTGCATGAACACCCCAGTCAAGAGCACGACCACCGGATTTCTCCATATCTGCCCACCACGTTTTTGCTTTGCTGTCCGCTGCAGCAGGTAGTCCACCATAACTTTGGAAACGGACATGCACAACCTTTTTGTCAGCCAAAAATTCACGTGCTTTCTGAAAAATAGGGCGATACCGTTCACGGAATCCAACAGTACTGATAACGCCTGCTTTCCGAATCGCTTTATCAATGCGATTTGCCACCTGCATTGTAATCGCTTGCGGTTTTTCACTGAAAATGTGGACGCCTTTTTCTGCAGCGATTACTTCAACATCAGTCCGCACATACGCTGGCACGATGGAATATAACACTTCAAATTCTTGCGTCCCAAGCATTTGGTGTGCGCCACCATTCTCACTATGGTAGACGTGTGGAATGTTAAAATGTTGGGCAGTTTCCTGCGCCGTTTTCACATTACTATCGCATACTGCAACTATATTAACGGAGTCCTGCTGTAAAAGGTTCGGAATTCGGGTATTTTTAGCAAAATTTCCGCATCCGTAGAAAGCGACGCGAACGTTTGAGGTTGCCAAAATAAATGTACTCCCATTTTGGTGAAAGAAGGATTTTCAGAAAAGATGTCATCCTTGCTATTCATTGTAGTAAATTTTACAATTAACGATACACCTTACTTGGCGTGCTCACACAGCACATCTACAGTTTTAACCATAAAGTCGTGACCTGGAGGTCGCTCCTACAGAGGAAATTGACAACCGAAGGTTTGCCTTAGCCAAATGTAAGAGGCGCAATAAATTGCGCGACTACAAATGCATTAACTCATAAGAATTATCTATTTCTTAATTCACTAAAGATTAGTTTTCGCGCCAAGGCGGCACAGCCCAAGTGTTCAACCAGTCCCATTTCCAGATAACCTGTTTCTCTGGCATTTTGACCTCGTATTCTATGCCAGCAGTAAAAGGTAGGATTTGGGATTTTTCTCCTACAATCTCACGGATTGACTCAATGAACGCCATTTCATCGGTAACGTTTGGCGGCCAATGCCCTTCCGGTATCGGATCGGATTTTCGGTCAGTGCGGTAATGTGTTGGTATCAAAAAATGAGGTCGGATGAGTTCTATCAATTCAATTAACCTCTGCTCAAGTCCTTTTCCAATACCAAGTTTCAGGTGAATCAGAAAATCAACCTTGCCTTGAAGGTTTGCCAGTGCTGCATAAGGTTCGTGCAAATCACCGATGTGTAGGATAGAGACATTCTTTGCCGGATGCGTTATAAGATAGCCGTTTGTTGGTATATCAGGCGTTTGGTTCTCGCCACTTTCAATTGTCTCAACGTGAATAGGACCAAGGTTAAGTATCTCTGAACCTTGAAACGAGCGTGACGTACCTTGCTTGTTGTTGAGATGTTTAGGATACAGAATCTGTACTTTATCGGCAGGAACATGTTTCGTTATCGGTAAGTCGCGTTCAAAAGCGGCATCGCCGTATTTTTCATTGATAGGTTGAGCAGGTGAGATGCATCCGGGATTGACAAATAACTTTTTAAAACGCGTGCCGCAACACAATTTCCGTAAAGTAGCAGGGTGGCAATGGTCAAAATGCTCGTGGGAAATAAAGATATAATCGTATATCGGTTCGGCATCCGCTAAGTTCTGATTGAACAGATAGGGGTCACAAGCGATATTAACATCGCCAAAGCGTGCGTCAAATGCCCCGCAACCCCACCATCTCAGAAATATGCTTTCCATAACGAAACCCCTTTTTCTTCCTTATAGTTCAGTAAGGTCGGATAATTGCTAATCTTGGGATCATTTGGAAGTGGCGAGTGTTTTTTGTATAAAGAGTTGCATCGCGCTCCAGGACTGTTGCTGCGATAAGTGCATCTCCCATGAGAAGTCCGTGACTGAGAGCAAATGTTTCTATTAATTGATAGGCAACCTCTGAAGCAGTTGCAGTAATAGGCAGAATAGCACAGCCTTCAAGAAATTTCTGTGTTTGACTTAATTCAGTTTTGTTACGACATCCAACAACTAATTCTATTGCAGAGATAATGCTAATTTGGATTCCAACGTGCTGCTGCATTGTCAAAAAGGTGACTGCATCTTCGTTTTGCTTTGAAGCATGAATAAGAATATCGGTATCAATTATTCCGTCCGTGTTATTCGTTCTAAACATTTTTCTCTCTGTTTTCGAACCCAGGCTACACTGTCGCGCATATCCTCTCGGTCCGCCCACATTCCAAAGAAAGGTAGATTAACAAAGTTTTCGTGCTCATCGGATGTCGTGCTTTGGTTGTCTTCATCGGTATCAATCGGTTCAATTTGTATGCGAACTTTAGTGCCCTCAGGCAACGACAAAGGCTTAGATAAAACAATGCCGCCGTTGTTTACCTCGCCTTGTTCAATTATTAAAGCCATTTTTATCTCTCCTCATATTTTATCGGACCAAATCAAATTTACTTCATTAACCACATTTTCCGCACACTTTGGGTATTGCCTGCCTTGAACTGATAAAAATAGATTCCACTGGCAACAGTTTCGCCATTAGCGTTTTTCCCATCCCAGTATAATTTCTTTTCCCCACGCGACTGTTGTTCAAGTTTAAATTCTCGCACTAAATCTCCACTTTGAGAGTAAATTGAAAATTTTACATCACTGGATTCAAAAAGTTTATACGGAATCCACGTTTCAGGGTTAAACGGGTTAGGATAGTTTTGAAAAACTTCAGCAGTTTTTATCCTTCCCCATGTTGTCGCCTGTTTTCCTGTTGGTTCAACCGCTACAACAAACTTTTGTATTTCTCCTTCAGTAAAAATAAACATGTCTGATGCATAGATATCTTCATAGGTATCAATAATCCCTGATGGCCACGTAAGGGTAATAGAATCGATTTGAGAAGCACCTGCAAGTCCAAATTCAAGATCTAAACTGTCGCTACCGAGAAAACCGGTGCCGCAGATTAATTCTTGCGTTTGAACGAAGTCCTTTACTCTCACAGCAACCCGTGTGCCGATGCCATCGCGGTTACTCTTTGTTCCACGCAAACGAATTTGGAGGCGTTGATGCTTAGCTAAGTTGCGCCGAGTAGCATGTTCATTGCTCCGCCATGGAGGATCAAGGTCGTTTAGAAGAAGTGTATTGCCAGTGTTATTGACGACAAAGAAATCAACATCGCCATCGTTATCAAAATCTCCAGAAGTTGCACCGCGTGCGACAGCATCAACAGTGGCGTTGAGTTCATCGGAGCGATCAACAAACTTTCCATCTTTGGTATTATGATAGAGGCGGTTACGGTTGGTCTTTTGTGAATTATCTACATCACCGTTGACAACGTAAAGGTCACGATATCCATCGTTGTCAAAGTCAACGAAGGTGGCGTACCACCCTACACCTACGTTCGCAACGCCAGCAGCTTCCGCAACGTTAGTGAAAGTGCCATTACCGTTATTTCGCCAGAGGAGATCTTCATCGTAGTTTGTAACGAAAAGGTCAAGGTCGGTGTCATTATCATAATCTCCAACACAAAGCCCCATCGCGCCAGTCGGCTTTCCTCTGATGAGCGTAACAATGCCAGATTGTTCAGAAACATCTTCGAAAGTGCCATCCCCTCTGTTGCGATAAAGTTTATCGGGACCGTGGTCATTTGCTACGAACAAATCAGCCCAAGTATCTCCATTGTAATCAAAGAAGATAGCGCCCCATGCAATTCCATCATCAGCAACCCCAGCTGCCTGCGTTATCTCTTCAAAGGTGCCATCCCCTTTGTTCCGATACAGCACATTAATTCTTGGAGCAGGTTCAAAAACTAAAAGGGAAGCAGGACGACCCCAGTTCGAAACATAGATATCCAACCAACCGTCGTGGTCATAATCGGCAATTGAGGCACTTGTGCCGTGCTGTGCATCTGTGACACCTGCCTCTTCGCTTACATCTGTGAAGGTGCCATCCCCATTGTTCATAAAGAGAAAGTTTGGTCCTGCACAGGTTACATAAAGATCGCGCCAGCCATCATTGTTGTAGTCAAACCAAACACATCCACGCCCATTTGGCGTGTCTGCAACCCCTGCTTTGGCAGCAATATCCGTGAATGTCCCATCGGCATTGTTGTGGTAAAGCGCGTTAGGCAAACCACCATCTCCAACGACGAAGATGTCGAGCCAGCAGCCATCGTTATCATAGTCTACAGCGGCAGCACCGGGGCCCATCCAAGCCCCGGAATTTTCATCAACCGGAATCTCTCGTTGATGAACCCCTGCCGCTTGACTAACATCTGTGAAAGTCTCAGCCAGTAGGGGAGAAACGACACAGAAACAAAAAAAAATGATTAAACTGTATCGCATTACATCTACCATCCTTCGTATCAATATCGGGTTTTAACTGCACCCCAAGTTGTTGTCGCTTTGCCGCCCGGTTCAACAGGGAAAGGATTCATATTATCTCTGAAGTATTCGTATTCTACCTCAAGATTACCAGTCGGATCCGCAACACCAGCATAGATTCCGAGCCAAAGCGGTGGAGTCAGGGCAAAGTTCGCATTTTCGTGGATTACTAACCAATCCCCATCTGCTTCGGTTTTATACCATGCAGAATACTGATCACCATTTTTCTTGAGCCTAAGAAACAACTCAGTGTCACCAAATTCCGGTTTCCATCCAATATCGCCACCTGGTCTTAAACCGGCTCCTTTGGTTTGGTACTGGATATGCCCTCTGTTAGCGGCATCTCTCGACCAAAATTTAATGGTCACCCAGTTATTATCAGCAGGACTTTTTACAAGAAGTCCGTTTACACCAGAACTGGTATCCCATTTAGCGAAAAAATGCGTTTCTACATCAAACATGTCAGCCTCAGTTTCTTGATAAAGAAAATGACTTGCATCCCCTTGCCATATATTCCGGTTGGGTTCACTATCAATGTATAGAAAATCCTCACGGGTTTCCCCGACATCCCATTTAGGCGGTTCGTTTTGCCATTTCCAATCAGGATTTTTTAATTTACCCCCTTCAAATGGGTCACCGAATGAGTCTGCTGCGTCTACGCCACCTACCCAAATCGTTAGCGTAGCAAACATACAAGCGATAATACAATAAAAAAGAATTTTCCCACGCACAAGATGGGAATTTTGTAAATAAGCGTTTAAATTTCGATTTTTCATTTTATCTCCTAACGTAAGATTAAAGAAATTTCCTTGCTACAAACTTTAACCATACCATTTCTACGTAAACAAAAATATTATCTACAGTTATTGAACACTTTTTGTATGCGGAAAAGGTGGGCAAACCCTGGTCTACCCACCTTAGAACTAATAACGGGACTTTACTTTACCCCATGTTGTTGCTATCTTTCCTTCAGGTTCAACATCAGTGAGGTTTATATTGTCTTGGAAATATTCGTATTCAACCTCAAGACTTCCTGAACCTGCGGCAACACCCGCATAGATGCCGAGCCAAAGTGGCGGAGTCAGGTTAAAGCTTGCATTTTCGTGGATTACCAACCAATCTCCGTCCGCTTCGGTTTTATACCATGCAGAATACTGATTTCCATCTTTCTTGAGTCTAAAGAACAACTCAGTGTCACCAAATTCCGGTTTCCATCCAATATCACCACCTGGTCTTAAACCGGCTTGTCTGGTTTGATACTGAATATGGCCTCTGTTAGCGGCATCTCTCGACCAAAATTTGATAGTTACCCAGTTATTGTCAGCTGGGCTTTTCACAAGAAGCCCGTTGACTCCAGAATCGGTATCCCATTTAGCAAAAAAATGCGTTTCTACATCAAACATGTCAGCCTCAGTTTCCTGATACAGAAAATGGGAAGCGTCCGATGCCCAGACATTGCGGTTAGGTTCACTGTCAATGTATAGGAAACCTTCGCGGGTTGTGCCGAGATCCCAAGTCGGCGGTTCGTTTTGCCATTTCCAATTGGGATTCTGCAATTCGCCACCATCAAACGAGTCACCGAATGAATCTGCTGCATCCGCAGTAATTATCCATGCAGACATTGATGTGAGTAAACAGACGATTGCATTATAACAAACAATTTTCCAAAAATTTCCGTTTTTCATAAAAATATCCTCCTATCTTTAATTTTAAGGTTGATTGACGGAATTGTCAAGTGAATTAGCGGTTTTCTTTTATACGGGTAACTTGATTCGCTGAAATATTTTCAAGTCTTTGGATATGTCCTCCTTGCCATCTTACCTCAATTGATTGCACTTTTGAATGTGTGCCAAGTCCGAAAAGAAGTGTGCGCTCGTTCCCAGAGGCGTAGCTGCCGCCGCAAGTAACTTCTTTGACTTGCGTTTTTTCACCTGCCTGTACCTGCACTTTAGCACCGATTCCGTCCCGGTTGCTCTTTGTACCGACTAATTGGACTTTTAACCAATTGTTTGCCACTCGGGAATCGTTTCGTAAAAGCACAGTACTCTCGCTGCAACAGGAGACCAGAATATCTGCATCACCATCGTTATCATAATCACCGATAGCAGTGCCGCGCGCAACAACAGGACGTGTGAAAAACATCCCTGCTGCTTTAGTTATTTCTTTGAAATTTCCAGTTCCGGTGTTTTCAAAAAGTTGGCATTTCTGTTTGTAGGCGAGGGAAGGTGTGATGTGTGCGACATTGTCCCACACATGTCCATTTGCAACAAAGAGGTCTAATACGCCGTTATTGTCTGCATCAAGAAATTGTGTGCCAAATCCGAGTTGTGAAAAACTGGGTTCGGCAAGTCCAGTTTCAAAGGTAGTCATTGTGTAAAAGCCATCACCATCGTTGTGAAAAAGACTATTGACTTCCAACGAGAAATTTGTGACAAAAAGGTCTAACAACCCGTCATTATCGTAATCACCATTTGCAATTCCCATACTTGCTGTAGAGCGCCCCTCTGAGTTATACGCAATTCCTGCTGTGATTGCAACATCAGTAAACGTACCATCACCATTGTTACGATAGAGAAAATCTTGGACTGCATCGTTTGCTACAAAAATATCTGGATAACCATCACTGTTGTAATCTGTAAAGAGGACACCTAACCCTTTCCCAGCATTGCGCACGCCTGACCGCCCAGTGACATCCGTGAAGGTGCCATCGCCGTTGTTACGGTAAAGTGTGTCTGATGCACCTGGATATTCATGTGGCCCGCAATATATATGAACCCCTTCTAGCAAACACGCGTGAGCCGTTTCAATCTGATAATCAAGATAGTTCACAACATACAAATCAAGGTATCCATCAAGGTTGTAGTCGCCGAATGACGCACTCACGCTCCAGTGAGAATCGCCAACACCCGCATCTGACGTAACATCGGTGAAAGTGCCATTACCATTATTGCGGTAGAGTTGATTCCTCCCAAAATTTGTCAGATATAGGTCTGCATCACCATCGTTGTCATAATCAGCAGACAGACATCCCATTCCGTAACCGTTATTTTTCTGAAATCCAGCTTTAGCGGAGACATCCGTAAACGTGCCATCACCGTTGTTACGATAAAGAACATTCATCTCATCAGGTTGGGTGCGAGGTTGAGAGGCGTTCTCACAAGATTTGCCACTGTTGACAAGATAGATATCAAGGAAACCATCGTTGTTATAATCAAAAAATAGGCAACCAGCCCCCATCGTTTCGGGTAGATATTTTTCTTCAGATGCACCGTTGATGTGTTTGAAACGAATTCCAGCCGCTTCGGTTTGTTCGGAAAAATGGATAGATGTTTCATCGGCATTCAAGGACTGGATATTTAGAAACAAAAGGATGCCGGTAAGTAAAAAAGATGGTGAAATATGCCATCGCATAAGATTAATTATGACGTGTTTATCTATTAAGGAGATTTGGACTCTGTGTCTTTCATTAACTTCGTAATTTTATCTAACTGTTGGCGTGCATGCGGAACAATACTATTGTTCGGATGTGTTGTAAGCAGTGTCGTGTAGGTATCCATAGCACTCTTAAAATCCTTCTTTTTCTGATAGATTTCAGCGATTTGCGTGAGGGCTTCCGCCGCTAATTGGCTTTCTTGCGAAACGATTTGCCGATATGAATGAATAGCATCGCCATAAGCGTTTTGGGAGCGATATATTGAACCGAGAAGCATCCACACATCATCAACGATTAGAGATTTTGGGTAAAGTGAAATCGTATCCTCACACTGTGTTATCGATGCTTCAATATCACCGTTCAGGTAGAGTTGAAGGGCGTTGGCATAATCGGTTAGCGGTAGTGTGAGATAGTCAGTATTGTCTTGGAGTAACACAATTCGTTCAAGGGCATCGTTTGTGAGTTTATCCGATTTTGAGAGACTAACCACTTTTCTATACTCAGCAGCAGCGTTGTCGAATTCTGTCGCGAAGAAGTAGGAGTCTCCAATTAGTTTTCGTGCAGCAGCACTTGAACGACTGGCACTGTCCGCTATCGGTGTCAACACCTGTCTTGCAAGAGTATATCTCTTCAGAAAAATATGGCATTCCCCTAAAATCAATTGTGCTTCCATAAATTGATTGGATATTAACTGGTGTGTAAGCACGGGTTGGATGGTCATTTGTGCTGCTTTGGGATCGTGAAGTCCGTGTAATTGTATCTGCGCGAGCAGAAGCTGACTGTCAATAGAAGCAGCACTGTTTCTGTCCAATTCTTTCAAGGTGTTAACTGCCTCATCCCACTGCTCAGCATTTTGATATAATTTTGCAAGTTTATATTGTGAATTTGTGCGTATCCTTATGTCCCTTGAAAGTTGCAAGAGTGTTTTGTAGAATTCAATTGCCGATGGATTTTGATTGCGTTCTAAGATATCCGCGAATCTTCCCAAAGTTGCATCAATTGAAGTGGGATAGTTTCGGTGAAGTTGTGTGAAGGTTTTAAGTGCTTCGTCAAGTTGCCCTGCATAGAAAAAAAGTTCTCCTAAAGTCAAAGCATTGTTGAGATTTCGCGGTGCAGCCCTGTGTGCGTTTTGAAACTGTGCTATCAGTTTTTCACGAAGCGGTTTTTGTCTGTCACCTTGATAAATATCAAGCATGGCTTCCCATATCGATTCACGTTGGCTACCGCTGGGACCAACGTTTTGTAAGCCATCAAGATAGGTAGTGGCAGCCTTCTCAATATTCCCTTGAATTTTATATGCTGCTGCAAGCTGAATATACAAGTACCCGTATTGTGTATTCTGCTTTATTGCTTGCTGAAACGCTTCTATCGCTTCAGGATACATCTTATGCGAAAGATAAATCGCACCAAGCTGCTGGTATTGATCAAATTCACCTGTTACCAGTTTTTTCCATTCGGCTATTGCTTGTTCCTTATTGCCGAGTTCAATGTAGAGAGAACCAAGTTTTCGTCGAATAGATATATTTGACGGATTTTTTTCAAGCACCTCTTTATAGAGTTCCAGTGCTTTCTGACTTTTCCCTTGTTGTTGATATAGATTTGCAAGCTCCTCTAAAAGTGTAGTATCGGACGGATTTAATTTCATTCGTTCCGTAATAAGTTTCTCAGCATCTGCATGCCGCTCATTTTGCGTATATAAGCGAACAAGGCTACTTACTGCACTTGAGCGATAGATGGAATTCGGAAAATTATCAAGGAAGGACTTGTAACTTGCCATCGCATCCTCATGTTTTCCTTCTATGTATTCGTAGTACGCAGTAAGGTAGGCAGCAACAGCAGCAGCGGAACTATTAGGATGTTGTTTCACAATCTGCTTGCATAGTACAATAGCCTCTTTAAATTGATAGCGTTGCCGATAAAGATTTGAGAGTTGATGCACAGCTTGCGTTGCGTAAGACCCGTCAGGATTTTCATCAATAATCTCTTTAAAGATGCGGCGTGCCTCTGCATCTTCACCAAGTTTCGCGTAGCTTTGACCTAACATAAGCCGCATAGAATCTTTCTGTGTCTGCGTAAGTTCGGTTTTTAGCAGTACCTTATACGCTTTAATCGCCTCGGCATAATTACGTTCATAATAGTGATCGTTTGCATCCTGAATAGCATTTAATGTTTGGGTTCTTGCCGCTTGGTCATTATTAGGTTGCCCCTGTGCAAAGACATTAGGGCAAGTACCGACAAAGAAGAGTAGCGTTATAATTGGTACTAATATTGAAATTCGCTTTAAGTAAGTGATTGTTTGTAGCATTTTAGTGTCTGTTTCCTTTTCTATCTATTATCTCATTAGACCGATACTTACTGTGAGTGCCATACCGTAAATCATACTGGTTTCGTCTATGTCAAACTGTGGATGGTGGCACATATTAACGATACCTTTCTGTTCATTTCCCGCGCCGACCATAACAAAGCACGCTGGAATCTTTTGCGAATAGCAAGCGAAATCTTCACCGCCGAGTATTGGAGATATGGGATAAATAACATTCTGCTCGCCAACTAACGCTTGTGCAGCGGAGACAGCCGCATCAACACACGGTTCATGATTGTAGGTGACAGGGCAACCCTCCTGATAGACAAAATCATAAGTTGCATCGTGCACACTTGCGATTCCAGCAAGAAGGTTTTCCAACTGTGTCCTGACATGCTTCTGGACTGCCTTGTCCAGTGTGCGAACCGTGCCGCCAAGTGCCACAGAAGGTGGAATAACGTTCTTGGCATCTCCACCGTGAAACTGTGTAATACTGACAACCGCAGAGTCTAAGGGGTCTATATTTCTTGCAACAATAGATTGTGCGGCATTTACAAACTGTGCGCCTATCACAATTGGGTCAACAGTGAGATGTGGAAAAGCAGCGTGTCCGCCCCTTCCTGTGATTGTAACCTCAAATGTATCTGATTGTGCAAGCATGGGACCTGTGCATGTCGCATATTGTCCCACTGGATAAAGCGGAAAAACATGTATCCCGTAGATTTCGTCTACATCATCAAGGGCACCATCTTCTATCATTGCTGGCGCACCACCGGGGTAAGCTTCTTCGCACGGTTGGAAGATAAACCTTATATTTGCTTTGAGACTGCTTTTAAGATGCGTTAGGATTCTTGCTGTGCCAATAAGCATAGCCGTATGGGCATCGTGTCCGCACAAGTGTGCCTTGCCATCAATTTTTGATTTATAAGGAACATCGGTTTGTTCCTGAATTGGAAGTGCATCCATATCTGCCCGCAAAGCAATCCGTTTTGTTGCACCAGAAATTTCAAGATCCCCAACAACCCCTGTTTTTCCGATGCCAGTTTTAACTGACATACCGAGCGCATCAAGCGCGTCAGCGGCGATACCGGCAGTACGTTCTACATCAAATCGAATTTCAGGGTGTTGATGAATATCGCGGCGAATAGCAACGATGTCGTTGAAATGGTGATGGCACTGTTCAAAAATTAAATCTTTCATTACGATTATTGATATGGTGATAGCACCCACTCCCTAAAGGTAGGGGCTTCGGTTTCTTAGACAACAGCGTTTATCTCTGAGAGATAAACCGTCTTACATTGTCTCCACCCT
>JAGWBU010000219.1:0-2071 GCA_021295735.1 Candidatus Poribacteria bacterium
TATGTCAATATGACTTCGCCATTCGTCTTGGTCTAAGCCGACTTTAAAAGACGACAAACCAAAGTTGAAGGCAACACGCGCATAACCCGCGTGCTGAGACATAAGCGTAGATTGCTTGTTATTCGGATTCAGGGCTATTTTCTGTGTGCGGAGTGCCAAAATGTAGTTCCAATTGCTGTTTTTCTTCGGAGACGATCTTCTCTATTTCTTGAGCCATTTTCTTTGACTTATGAGAACGGCGTCCGTAGAGTTTCGCACAAAATACAGTCATGATTTCCAGGACATCACTTGTGAATTCTTCCTCAATTGTCTGTTTCGCAGCATCTTTCGTCTTTCGATGAACCACTTTCGGATATTTGCGAAGACTCCACGTCAAAGAACGCACACGCTTTTTGTAGCGGAGGTAACCTTTTTTACTAGCTCCGTTCTCGCAACGTCTACGAAAGTTCGCAAATGCTTTATCGTTTCTTTTCAAGACATGGCACTGCATGTCTTGGGAAACTTCACGAAAATCGTCATATTTCTTACGGGCTATGGTGAGAAGTTTTTCTTGCTTATTGAGCGACACAAAACGATCTTCAGTTTCTAAGGCAACGATCCGATCATGGCGCGCAGAGTTTTGAAGTTCACACAGATGCTCAAGCCATTCGGAGTAATGTTGTTTCCTGATCTTGTGTTGGATATACAGGATACTTAAAGGTTAATCTCATGGTATATCAAGTATCAAGCGTTTATCCCCTTCTCAGTGGGAGGCAAGCACATTACCAAGCGGTAATGCTGAGAATGCTTGCCAACTTGATACTATCATTATACTACATTTTTAGACTGAAGGTCAAATCTATTTTCAAAGGTTCGGTCTAATTCACGAGGGCGGATTTTCCTCCCCGCGCTAAAGCGCGAGGCTTCCAATCCGTGATTTTCGGTGAAAATATAACACGGTTGTGAGCACACCCATAGGTTGGCACTCAGATCAAGGAAAGTAATTTGTTACAACGTTTCTCCAAGAGATTCTGTTTACATGACATGACAAGGCAGTAATTATAGCGAAGCCTGCTGTAGGAGTTCTCGGTCCGCAAAAGCACTCTCAGGATCGCCATCATAAATCACTGTACCATCGCGTAATAGGAGAATGCGATCAGCATATTTCAAGGTGAGATCCGCGTCATGCGTAGCAAAAATGAGGGTCTTGTGCGCTTGTCGGATTTCATTGCAGAGTTCATCCATTAACTGATAGAGGTGCTGCGCGTCTTGACCAGTGGTGGGTTCATCGAGTAGGAAAAGGTCGGGATAGAGCGCTGGCGTTGCCCCCGAGAGAGCGCGTATGGTGCTTCTGAACCGAGATTTTGTAAGTCAAATCGTGTGAGTGTCCTGTCAACCCGTTTCTCAAGGTCTTTTTTAGGGAATTTAAGATTCTTGGGACCGAACGCTACTTCATCACGAACAGTCTCCGCCTGTAACAATAGATCCGGGTCCTGAAAAACAATACCAACCTTACCGGCCAACTGATGGAGTTTCACACGGCTACACGGCTTTCCATCAATAGTGATCTCACCTGCTGAAGAACGCAGCAACCCCGCAATGAGATGTATCAGTGTTGTTTTTCCTGACCCGTTTGCTCCCATGATAGCAAGCACTTCTCCACGTGGCACCTCGCAAGAGATGTCACAAACAGCATCTTTATGGGTGTTCGGATAACGAAAATGGAGATTTTGGATGTTCAGGAGAGCCTCTTGTCGTTCTACATTGGCAGCAGGTTTGAGAGGTGATGTTGGGGCGTTCGAGGGTGCGTCTACTGGCACTTGTACGCCTAAACGTTGATATGGCGTGACATCTTGAAATGCATCTGCCTTCGGCAGATCCAGACAGATGCGTCCATCCTCCATCAACCAGACATGATTGCACAACGGTGCAACTTCTTTGGTGCGATGGGTTGCCAAAACAACTGTTATACCTGTTTCGCTATTTAATTTTTTGACAATACGGAGAATATCCCGTGTCCCTTGTGGGTCAAGATGACTGGTGGGTTCATCAAGGAGTAGAACTTGCGGTTGCATGGCGCAAATAGCGGCAA
>JAGWBU010000219.1:2347-2671 GCA_021295735.1 Candidatus Poribacteria bacterium
CGCAGCAAAGTGGATTTACCACACCCCGTCGGACCTGTCAATAAGACAAATACGCCACGAGGCACACGAGTCGTGATGCTATGAAGTGTCGGGATCTCTCGACTCGGGTAAGTAAAGCGGAGATTTTCTATTTCAATACATGCCATGGTCCCGCTAACTCAGACCTTCAATTTGGACAGGGACAGAACCGAAGAGTTGCTCTAAATGTCGCGTGACCGACTCATGGAAAGCATCAAAAGTTTCTTGGGCGTTCTGCTTAAAATCGTCGGTATGATGCTTGAAAACCTTGTGGAGTTGCGCCTGCTGGGCATGGACACGGGCAAA
>JAGWBU010000219.1:2874-4801 GCA_021295735.1 Candidatus Poribacteria bacterium
CTTGTCCGGCCGCCTTGAGCATCCACAAACTGTGGAACCTTCTCTTTAAACGTATCCATCTCTTGATCCAAGAAATTTCTGAAATCCTCAACAGCGAGGGTGTAGCGCGTTGTTTTCTCAAGGTGGTATCCCATAACAGCCAATCGGACAGCCTCAGGAAACATCTGACGATGGTTTTTGATGACTTTCACCAAATAGCGAGCGTATTCCAACCCTTGTCTGGAAAAAAATTGCCGCTGAATGGAACGGGCAAATGCTATTATTTCCTCTGTGCGAATCGGCCTTACGTTATTGTGGGTCTTAGGCATATGCTCAAGCAACGTCAAACACCGAGAAAAATAGTTCTTCAAGGTCGGATCATAGAGCGTTGAAATAACCCGCCGATACTCAGCGATAAGCTCCTCGCGCGGCATTTCAGGAACGAAATTGAGGCTCATATCGGTGTTATTTCCGCTGGATTCTACAAGCAACCGATCTTCCTGTTTTAATCGGTGCCAGAGGTCCGTCTCCTTTAAAGCAGTCAGCAGCCCTGCCATCGCCATCGGGATACCGGCGTCTTGAATAAAATTGATGTGTGAATCAAATTCAGTATCACCATCAAGTCCGATGATAAAACCGCCTGTTACTTCTATCCCTCTGCTCTGTATTTTTCTTATAGCGCGCATGAGGTAACTACCCGCTTCTTCTTCTTTGCTCGTGTTCTGTCCTTTGGAAGTGCCGAGGAGTGCCTCATCATTCGGGCTTTCAATACCAAGGAACACCATGTTAAATCCTGCTTCAGTCATCGCGTCAAGCATCTCAGGGATTTCAACGAGGTTTACGCTGGCTTCGGTGAAAAGTGAAAATGGGAATTGCCGTTTTTCCTGCCATTCCTTGACAGCAGGGAGCAAACGCATCGCGTCGCGTTTGTTGCCGATGAAGTTGTCATCAACGACAAACATTGCACCGTCCCAACCGAGTTTGTAGAGCATTTCAAACTCAGCGAGCATCTGCTCATTGCTTTTGGTGCGCGGGACGCGTCCAAACAATTTTGTAATATCACAAAATTCGCAGTTAAAGGGACAGCCGCGCGAAAATTGGAGCGCCATCGAGCCGTACTCGTTAATGTTAATAAGATCGTAACGCGGCGGCGGTGTTTTCGTAATATCCGGTTTTCGAGTTTCCCGATAGATCTCCTTCGCAGCACCACTCTCAAAATCGGTTAAGAAATCTTCAAAAATCTCTTCAACCTCGCCAAAGAGGAAATGGTTAATCGTGGCATCGGTTTCTGCCTTGATGTTATCGTAGTAGGAAGTCGGGTGTGGACCGCCAGCGATAATCGGTACGCCTGCGCGATTACACCGTTCAGCGACTTCATAGAGCGATGCTTTCTGAACAATCATTGTTGAGGTAAAAACAACATCCGCCCACTGGAGATGCGCATCCGTGAGCGACTCAATGTTCATATCAACGACTTTCATCGCATAATTATCTGGGAACATTCCGGCGATCGTTAAAAGTCCAAGTGGGGGCATTGATGACTTTTTTCCAAGAAATTCTAAGGCGTACTTAAAGCCCCAATAAGAGGGTGGAAACTTCGGGTAAACAAATAGTGCATTTGGCATAATAGATCCCTAACTCCTTACAAAGTGCGTGCATTTCAAACCGTGTTGCCAAAATTTTTTGAATAAATTATGAATGTTAAAACTCCAACTAATATTATACCATATTTTTCCGTTTTTATCAAATTTTTTCTTGTCGCTTTAGCCATACCCAGCTTTAGCATCGCTTATCGAGGTGTTTCCACACAAGAATCAAGATATGGCTATCAACGCCACTAATAGTGTTTGGTTGCTTCTAAGGCAACGCGCATGCTAAAATATTACCATGAGATAACTTGATTGATAGGTTTTCCGTATTGTGAATGGAGACGATAGATGTCCAGATA
>JAGWBU010000099.1:0-4433 GCA_021295735.1 Candidatus Poribacteria bacterium
GTCCCAAAAGATAGGAAAGGGAATCCGAAACCAAAGCTGGAGCTCCTTGAATAATCCCATTACGGGTCATGCCAAGGTGGCTTGGCAGCGCGTCTCCTAATCCATTTGCAAACACACTCAAAGGTGACGGTTTGAGGAAGAGTTTAGAAACCTCAATCTCCGGTTCCAGCGGCATCTTAGGGTTTACTGTCTTCTCTTCAATATTTGCCAGTTTAACCGCTTCTTGATAGTCAACGAGGTTTTGGAGGTAATTTTGATAATTGATAGAAAGGGTGAGTGGAACAAGCAACAGACACATCAGAAGCAAGACAATAAATCGAACGCTCAGAATATGATGCGTAATCTCTTTTTGAATTAGCGTTAGTAGCATTTCGCATTCTCCATATATCAGGTATCACTACCCTAATGATTTACAAGCCTGTATTTGTGGGTGCTATTGAAATAACTCAAGTTGCCACATCATAGTAGCAACTTGAGTTATCTCAGTCATTCTGTTGCTGAGTCTGCAGTTACCTCATCTTTATGCTTCTGTTCATCTTGTTTTCTAACCATTTTCTCAGTGGCAATAATTTCCCTGACAAAACCCGTTTTATACTTGTTCCAGTCATCTTGAGCGGGTGGTATACCGAAAAAATTTACTTTTTGAAAGTCTGGATTGTCTTCTAAAAAAGCCAAAATATGCCGCTTAGACAAACAAGATGCATAATGCATAAAGTTTTCTATGGTAAGTCCATTATCCAAAATCAGTTGAAGCCACTTTGTCCGTGGATACCGTTTATCTATCTCATTAATTGTGAAATTGCCTGATCTGCCTCCAACTATACCCACTGAGATTTTTATAATACTACGGTCAAACTCAGTGTCAAAGGCACTCATCAAATCGTTCACGGTTTGCAGTCCGGTATACTCTGTATGCTCGTCTTGAAAATATGGTGTGTCCGCTTTGAATTCCATACTATCAGAAAATAAATGATCGGTTAAGTCAATAGGCGGCTGGATGCTACCAAGAGTTTCGCAAATCATTAGTTCTTCCTCCTTCAAACGTTGTCGTGCACGTCTGAGTCTACTCTTAATCGTGTTGATAGATACGCCCAGAAATTTGCTAATCGCTTCGGATGTCATATCCCTAAAGTAATAGAGTGCCACCACTGTCCGTTGGCTATCCGGCAGTTTTTCCAAAAGCTTTTTAACAACTTCGCGGCGATGCTCGGTTGCCGCTTCCTCACGCTGCTCTGCAACATAATGTGTAAAAGCGGATTTCTCCAGAGTTGCCTCATCAACGACTTCTAACGATTGCATTGTAGGCTTTTCTCTTTGGAGCCAGCGAGCGCAGCGCCGCTTGGTAATTACATAAAGCCATCTGGCAAACTTATTTGGGTCTTTTAGCGTAGACAGTTTATTATATGCCTGTAGGAAGACATCTTGGGTAATTTCTTCGGCGACGTGAAAATCTCCAACTCTCTGCCACGCGATAGCGTGAATACTTTTTTGGTATTTTTGGACTAAGACATTAAACGCTGTCTCGTCGCCGGACAAAATGTTGTGAATAAGTTCAATATCGTCTTTTTCCATCAGAGTTCTCCACAATAAATTGGTTTACGACTATACATGATACAATTTGAAGGTGAAAAGGGTGCATAACTTGAAAAAAATTGTAAAATTTAAATTATTACTACAACCTGTCTCATAAATCATTGTAGGGCGAGGTCTCCGGGGAATGCCAACAGGCATTCATACCGTTGATTTGGTGCCTCGCCATGTCTTGAAGATGGAACAATGGGCGGGCACAGGGTCCCGCCCCTACAATATGAAGAAGCGTTAGATAAAACAGAGCAAACCAAACAAAATCTGATTTAGGAGATACGCGCTACTAAGACATTCAACATCAGTTATTTATGCATATTCTTGTTCACTTAGATGGGGCATTCGAAACGACCTTATATTGACGCGGCACTTTAAGATCAATGTTAACCGTCAACCATTTTAATCCCTTTTTCCAATGTTGTTTTCCGCGTTTGAATTTAACGTCAAGCCGTACATCTGGCGGGTCGCGTTTAATTTTGACTTCCAAATCTTTGAGCATATCCTTAATCCATCGCTTCGAATTCGGTTGAAACATCATCCCCGATTTCCACTCCTTTTTGATATCAAAATCAATATCAGACGTGAGGTGATCTGTTTTCTCGACAGAAACCTCGCCAATCTCAGCATTAACGATTAATTGCCCTTTGGGATCAACTTTGTAGTGATCATGTGTTATTCTATCCACAATATTTATTTCATCTGTGATCATCGTGGTGCAGCTAACCCCTGCAATAATCAGGAAAACAATAATCAGAATAAGAACGCGTTTATACTTTTTCATAATATGCTCCTTTTGTTAGTTTGTGGGCATCTTTGAGTTTCTATGACCTGTTGGTTGTGCTTACAACTGCTATTCCATATAAATTAAAAGTCTAACAGTCGCGAGCTGGAGCTCGCTCCTACAAGAAGAGACGTGCTGAAAGTAACAGGATTTGTGATTCATATTATAGTAAAACCTATAATTACTGGGACACTTTGATAAACTTCTATTGTCTATTATCTTTCCAAGATAAGTTTATCAAAGTGTCCCAATAATTTCAAAGTTCACTATAAACGTGTTTTTTGTTAATGAAAGGCGATCAATTAGAAATGGTATAAGATCAGACCTCTGTCCGTAAAAAGACGAGAAATGCCCCTGAAAAAAATATCATGAGAAGTAGCACGAGTAACAACAGATCCAAAGTCGCGGAGTTGAACGTGTCCCTGAAGGTGATTTTGTCCTCAAATTTTGGGATTGCCTCAATCGTTACCGTCGTCTTAGACATGCCCTCTGGAATACCGATAAGGTGGAGGCTTTCGTTGTCTGATCTATCAATGTCAACAATAAATTGCCGAAATTGTTTCGTGTAAAGATGCACGTTGTCTAAGAATTGTAAGTGCCGATTAAAACCCGTCCCAGCCATCGATTCAAGCGCGTATTGGACAATCGCTGCAGGTGAAAATCGCGTTATTGCTCTTGCGCTCTGAATCTGAGCGGTTTGTGCGTCTAAATGGGATCGGTTAAAACGTTCTCGTATCTCTACATCTTTTTTAATAAATTCTGACTTGATTTGTAGTTCTTCATTCCCATCTTTCTGCCATACTGAATTATATTCTTCTTCAGCGGCTTTAATATCTTCAGGGGACACATTTTCGCGTGGCATTTTCGCCAGTTGCTGAAGTTTACTTTGCGCGCCAGAAAGTTTCTTCTCTTTGATTGCCTTTATTTGTTCATTATAGTCTGTGTTATTCTCGTCAATTGCTAAATCTTTGGCAGCTTTAAATTGATCGTTTGTTTGTAAAGGCGGCATCCATTTTGTGGAAAGGGTTCCAAGGGTTGATGGGATAAAAACCACGAATGTTACCCAAATCAACAGAACAACAATCAAGCTGAGCCGAGGTTCACGAGTCCCCGCTGAAATCATCAACCCCAATCCGATGAAAATGCCAGCGTAACTTATTGCAATGAGCAGGATTATGCCCAAACGTCCCCAGTCCATAGCACTCAGTTGCGTCCAGCTACTCAGGGAAATCACAGCAAGATTCAGTAATACGGCAAAACAGAACGGAATGAGAATGGCTATCAATGTCCCCAAGAATTTACCGACTAATAAGGTGGGGCGTGAAATTGGGTTTGCCAGACACAATCGAAGTGTTCCTCGTTCGCGTTCACCAGAAAACGAGTCGAATGTAAACAAGAGTGGGATAAGAGAGAGCAAGTAGGTGATAATAAATACCCAATCTATCTTTGTTGCTTGCGGACGGAGATCTTTTGCATCTGGGTTCACACTGCCATAACTTAGCCACCAATTGCTTCTGACTCTACTACCAAAACCGGATCTCGACCAAGACCCTGGACTGTATATATTTCTCGGTAAGTAAGCATCATCTCCATCGGCGATAAAAGAAAGCGAAGATGGGCTTTTATAAAGGTTGCCGGGCCCCTTTCGTGTCAGCGTGTACAACTCGGTTCGGGATTGTAAGTCGTCAAGAGATTTGGTAATATTGTTGGAATATTTACGCACCTTTTCGGGATGTGTCCGAAGATGCACAAAGGCATTGGTAGACATTAAGACTAATAGTATTACCGTCGTTAAGACAAATCGGAGGCTATTGATATGGTCAAAGAGTTCTCGTTTGATAATATGAAAAATCATAGGCTTTTCCTTTAGAATGCTGCTTGCTTAGTAAACGCGAGTTCGTAATTCGGTACTTCTTACATTCTGATGAGTTTTGACGTTCAAATCGGGCAAACTTTCCTAATGAAAGTAAGTTTGACATTAATATTAAATATTATAGTAAATTATGTAAATAAGTTCACATATATTCTGTAGGAGCGATCTCCGAATCGCGACGAAACCACTAATAGT
>JAGWBU010000099.1:4682-23481 GCA_021295735.1 Candidatus Poribacteria bacterium
CGGAGCAAAGTATTTGTTTTGGTTTCTGGATTAGATAGACGTAAGCGAAACATAACATCTAAATTTTATTTCTTTTATCAAACTCACGTTAAATGAAATTACCTCTTTTGATTGTCAAAGTTCATTAGGAGCGAGCTCTAGCTCGCGACCAGTCCTAAGATGTCGCGAGCTGGAGCTCGCTCCTACAAGAAGAGAATTGGGCGGACAAAGTCTCCTTCCAACAAGGAAATCAGGCACTAAATTGACAGTTATGGGTTTCACTGCGTTCTACCCAACCTACGCTGACTATGTATTCAATTAAACTTCAACCTTGATAAATAGCATAAACGCCACTGTGAACAAAACCGTATTGATGAGTAGCAGTAAAAACAATTCGGGGAATGCGCGCGTTGCGTTTTCCGAAACATCTGCCCGTTCAAAGCGAAATTGCGGTAAATCCTGCCAATCTACTTCACCTTTGCTCGTGTCAAACCATTGCCGACTACCGAATGCGTTTTTTTCATGTAAATAGTTTATGGTGGAACGTCGATACTGCTGCACAGCGTCAACATAATCAAACATACCATCCAGATCGGTGCCTGCCCACGCGGAAGCTGCAAACGTATACAGACCCACCGGACTGAGTTTCATCAAATGTTCATCCCATCTTGCTTCTCGCAAGGTCGTTTTATCTAAGGACTGTTTCTTTATTAAAGCGGTCTGTTCCGCTAAACGGATACGTAAAGTTTCCATCGTTTCATGATATTTTTGGACGTGAGGAACTAAATGCTCAGATTTTGCTTTCACTTTGGAGGTAAGCATTTGTCGCCCATCACCGTAGCTGCGACCTTGTTCATGATAACTTAGATTAAACCACGGTGGGTCCTCCTCAAGTGGACTGTTTGCTATAAATCGCTGTTCTTCTCTGTCAATCTCTTCCCAAACCTGACTCACATGTTCTTCAGTAGATGTTCTTTCTGCTCGCGTATCGCCCACCGGATTTATAGTAAACCGACTCCAGTTTGGATAAACGAGAACCAAAACGACCCATACAAACATACAGAACATCAGCGAGGTAGCAGTGCGGCGCGTCGCTGTAGAAATCAGCAATCCAATTAGGTAAAATACAGACAGATAAATACTTGTTGTCAGTACTATTCCGCCTATCCGAACAAAATCCTGTCCGCTTAGTTGAATTGAACCGGTAATGGATAACAGAAACATGACCATTAGCAGACTCATCAGCACGGGGAGTAGCAGGCAAATCATGGCACTAATATATTTTGCAAGCAGAATGTTGCCGCGCCGCACTGGATGCGAAATAACCAAACGTAAGGTGCCTGCTTCCCGATCACCGGCTATTGCATCATAAGCAAAAAGCAGTGCTATCAAACTTAGCACCACTTGGAAAATAAAGACGAGATCAATTTTTGAAAAGAGGTTTAGAAATGGATTATCAAGACTACGCGCCGAAGCATTGGAAATCATCGGGACAGAACCGTGATAGATTTCAAGGGTTCCCCCAAGCCGCTTGTCCAATCCAGCACTAAAGAGACCTAAGGGGTTAGGCGGGCGTTCAACATAAAGTTTTAAAAATGAATAGGTTTTCGCTTCCTGCGCTTTTTCACGATGCACATTTTCTTGATGGCTATATCTATCCAACCGACGTTCATAATCTTCAAGAAGAACGACAGCATTCGCAACAACCAGCAGGAGCGTAATGATGACAGCAGCAAAAAAACGTGCGCTCATCAGATGACCGAGAAGTTCTTGTCTAATAATTGTTCGTAGCATAACGTCTCCTTAAAAGTTGGGTTTGTCTATTAGAGATGTTTCAGATAATAAGGATAGTTAAAACTGCACGGGATAGAGAGTTGGCGGTTACGTTGTCTGTAACCCATAGATGTCAATTTAGAGTAACATTTGTGCATTTGATACACCTATCGCCCCTCTGGGGCTTGCTATTTAGTGGCTCAACGTTTACTATACATCTTTCGCCTCTCCGAGGCTTTAGTAAATCACATGTTAGCACCCGAAGAATGCCATAAGCGCATTTGGCGTTGATTCCGGTGCGGAAGGTGTATAGAATCCATATTACAAAACCAAAGCACCAGCGGTGCGAAAGGTGAATGGTATAAATCTGGTTTCCAAAATTATAACAATAGAGATATTTTATTAAATTGATGCCTATGGGTTACGCTGTCTGTTACCCACGCAGTAGAGGAAATATGGTTAAATATCGGAACGGAAGAATTTCAGGAATGCCACAGTTGTCAACGCTACTACAAAGAAACAAAGCAGCAGCACATCTACCATCGATTGACGGAGTGTTTCGCCTAAGGTTGGAGTTTCCAAAGGAGGTGGTTGCGTAATTTGGATATTTTTCTTTGGATCCAACGCTCTGAAGGAGACATGGTCTTCGACTTTACTAAACCAATCTTCATCAAGCGCAACATAGTAGCGTTCTCCCGCTTGAATGTAGTTTTTTCTTTTTGTTTTTCCGGTCTGTGTCAAGTTTGTAGTGAGATAAATGAGGGAGGATGTCGGTGAGATGCGGGATAATGTTTCAGCTACACCTTCCTGTCTTGCTTGTTCACGTTCATATTGTCGGTCTATCTCGTCCACACTGTCATTGAATTTCTGTCGAAACTCCTCTTGAATCGGTTCCATCTGTTTATCAATCTCTTGCCCCAATGCGATCTGTTCTTCAAAAGAACTTTGAGGGCGGCCTTTCCCAACTTCTTCATGTATTTTAAGTCTCTTTTCTTTTATTTCTGCATTGATGTCCTCGCGAGCGGCTGTCTTTTCCAAATAGACACTCTGTGCAGTTTGTGTCGGTGCGATGAATTTTGCCGAGAGAAATCCAACACGTGGCGTAATCAGCACAGCAAATACCCATACGGTAAAGGCGACGATGAGTGCTGTTTTGGAATTGTCTAAATAGGTGGTAATCACTGTTCCTATTGCAAAAAAGACTGCGATGTAGATCAATGAAACAAGAGTCAGACTCAGGACTCGTGGAAAAATTTCTGGTTCTCCCAACGGAAAACCTTGTGCAACTAACAATAGTAAGCCGAATAGAAATGATACTAAAAATGGAACAATAAATACAATGTAGCCACCGATCAACTTGCTCCATAGAAATAGGTCACGTGGCAAAGAGTTTGCTAAAGTTATTCGGAGTGTGCCTGCTTCCCTTTCGCCCGCAACAGCATCAAAAGTAAACAGCAGCGCAAGCAGACTGAACACAGTACCGACAAGAAAAAGGAAGTCGAGATGTCCTAACAAGTAAAAGAGTGAAGCGGAAACCAACGCAGGTGGGCCTTGTGTGATACCGTTGCGTGTCATGCCAAGGTAACTCGGGAGTGCGTCCTCTAATCCGTTAGCAAACACGCTCAGCGGTGTTGGTTTCAGGAAAAGTTTTGAAACTTCCAACTCCGGTTTCAGTTCCATGTTCGTGTTAACTTCCGTTTCTTCGGTGCTGGCAAGTTTAACCGCTTCTTGATAGTCAATGAGGTTTTGGCGGTAATTTTGATAATTGATAGAAAGCGTGAGTGGAACAAGCAACAGACACATCAAAAGCAGGACAATAAATCGAACGCTTAGAATATGATGCATTATCTCTTTTTGAATCAATGTCATTAACATGTTGAATTTCCTTAATTTGCATGATTAGCTCGTGCGATCTTTGGTAATAGGTGTTGTATTCAACCTGTACTACAAATGACTTCGCAAAAAGTTGCATCTGTTCACGCCAAGCATTTTAAAATTGCTACGGTTTATACCACTATTTCTGCTGCATCAAATATCCGATCTAAAGAATTTCAGGAATGCCACAGTTGTCAACGCTACTGCAAAAAAGCAGAGCAGTAGCACATCTACCATTGATTGACGGAGTGTTTCTCCTAAGGTTATTGTCTCTAAAGGTGGCGGTTGTGTGATTTTGACAGTATCCTCTGCTGTAAATGATCTTCCTGAAGCATGATCCATAATTTTGCTGAACAAATCTGTATGGAGCATATCGTAATAGCGATCTCCCACTTGAAAATAGATACTTCTTGCGCCTTTTCCTGTCTGTGTTAGGTTCGTAGCGAGGTAGGTGAGAGCAGATGTCGGTGTTATTCGGGAAAGCATCTCACCGATCTGTTCTTGTCGTTCCATTTCACGTTTGTAATCGCGATCGAGTTTGTCAGCAGAGTCTTGGAATTTCGATCGATATTCCTCTTCAAGAGGCTTTACGCGTTCATCAACTTTTTTAGCATTTTCTCCTCCTATCATTACATTACCGTCCTCATCCGGTGGGATCTCCATTATGAATTTCCATTTTTCCTTATCAATTACCGCGTTGAAATCGTCTCGCATGGCTGTCTTTTCCATATAGACGCTCTGTGAGGTTCGTGTCGGAGTGATAATTTTCGCGGCAAGAAAACCGAGGCGTGGTGTAATTAGTACGGCGAATACCCAAACCGTGAAGGCGACGATGAGTGCGGTCTTGGGACTGTCTAAGTAGGTAGAAATCACCGTTCCTATCGCAAAAAACACTCCAATGTAGAGTAGTGAGACAAGGGTTATGCTGAACACTCGTGGAAAAATTTCGGGTTCACCGAGCGGGAAACCCTGCCAGACAAGTATCAATAAGCCAAATAGTAACGACACCAAGAATGGAACGACAAACACCACGTATCCGCCAATTAATTTGCTCCATAAAAATAGGTCGCGCGGCAGGGAATTGGCTAAGGTAATCCGAAGGGTGCCTGCCTCTCGCTCACCAGCAACTGCATCAAATGTGAACAACAGCGCAAGGAGACTGAAGACAGTACCTACCACAAATAGAAAGTCAAGGTATCCAAAAAGTTGGGAGAGAGAAGAAACCAGGGCGGGTGCCCCTTGTGTAATCCCATTACGTGTCATGCCAAGATAATTCGGCAATGCATCTGCTAACCCATTTGCGAAGACGCTCAAGGGGGTCGGTTTGAGGATGAGTTTGGAAACCTCCCGTTCCGGTTCCAATGGCAGCTTCGGGTTTACTGTGGTTTCTTCAATGTTTGCGAGTTTAACGGCTTCTTGGTAATCTACTAAGTTCTGGCGATAATTTCGGTAATTGGAAGGAGCGCGACGAAACGGACGCTCAGGATATGATGCATTATCTCTTTTCGAATTAGCCTTAGTAACATTTGGTATTCTCCATATATGATGGCAAAAAGATCCCTTAAGACTACACAAATCACGTTTTTTACCGCTCCAAATTAACTGGATGTCAGTAAAAAGGTGTGCTGTGTAAGTTTACAGTTATTAAACGTGAACAAGATAGTTCGTAGGAGTCTATCGCATTATCTTTATGCTATATCTGGATAGTGGAAGGTTTCTTTTTCATATTTTGGTTTGGGTACTGAGGTGGAGGCGTTGATTTTTTAAGACGTTCTAAAGTTTCTTGTAAATACTCAATCTGTTTTCTGGCGTTCTCAAGTTGTTTCCTAACGTTTTCAAGTTGTTGTGAATTGGATCTATTCTTTGCGCGTTCAGCCAGTACTTTGGCTTGTTCAGCTCGTTCCTTGGCTTGTTCAGCCAGCACTTTAGCGCGTTCAGCTTGTTCCTTACCTTGTTCAACCTTCTCTGCTGCTTTCCGAATCTTCTCAATATGTTTGTTTACCAACTTTTCAATATAAGCGGCTTTATAAGTTTCCCAATTATCCGTCACAGGCATACCAGAAAATACGGGCATCCCATGAAACCCTGTTTTCCAAAAATCTGGATTATCTTCCAGAAATGCCAAAATATGTCTTTTCGTTAGACAGAATGCATATTTGCGGAAATTCTGTATAGTGAAACCTTTGTCCAACAAGATTTTAAGCCACTCATCCCGCGGATATCGCGCATCTATCTCGTCATTTGTAAACTGGCTTGATTGGCTGTGTTGGCCAGCGGATATACTTATTGTGGTCTTCAAATGGACCCGGTTGTACTCAGCATCAAAGATATTCATCAATGCCGGCACTGTTTGCGGCCCAAAATATTCTTCGGGGAGGTCTGGTGGTATCTGCTTGATTTTCATCGTTTCGCTGAATGTGAAAGTGAAAGAATCTGCTTGAGACAGAAAAAAGAAAGCAAATCCCATAACTATCAAAAATGTGAACATTGGCATAACAATTTTTCGTTTCATTATGTCTCCTTCATTTTCAATTGTAGATGTGAGCCTTATGTTTGTAAACCTGCGTTTGTCCATCAATCCTCTGTTAATTGTTTTGCATACGGTCTTTGCAGAAAAGTTGCAGAAGATATGTATGGGTGTAAGTATTATAGTATCAATGATGAAAACAGAATAGCCCATAAGGTCTATCGCGTTACTTTTATGCTATATCTGAATAGTGGAAGGCTTCTTTTTCATGTTTTGGTTTGGGGACTGAGGTGGAGGCGTTGATTTTTTAAGACGTTCTAAAGTCTCTTGTAAATGCTCAATCTGTTTTCTGGCGTTCTCAAGTTGTTTCCTAACGTTTTCAAGTCGTTGTGAATTTAACTTATTCTTTGCGCGTTCAGCCAGTACTTTGGCTTGTTCAGCTCGTTCCTTGGCTTGTTCAGCTAGCACTTTGGCTTGTTCAGCCAGCACCTTAGCACGTTCAACTTTTTCTTTACTCTGTTCAACCTGTTCTGCAACTTTCCGCATTTTGGCATAATCCATTTCCAATTTATCAATATAGGCAGCTTGATAGGTTGCCCAATCATCCGCTGGTGGAATGTCAAGAATCCTCACATTACGAAGATTAGGATTGTCTTTCAGAAAAGCCAGAGTGTGTCGTTTTGACAGGTAGGACGCGTACTCTCCGAAATTTTCGATGGTGATACCGTTATCTAAAAGCAGCTGAAGCCATGCTGCTCTCGGATATCGTGCATCAATTCCATCAACACTATCAATTATATGGGATAAGTTTACTTTCCCTTCTCCGGAAAGTTTTATAGAGGCACCTTCATTCAGACGCATCTTAAGCCATCCTATCCGTTGATGTTGGGCATCAATTTCCTCGTTTGTAAACTGGCTGACGTGTCTTTTTCTGCCAGCACTATCAATCTTATGGGAGAGGTTTACTTCACTTGTTGTTAGTATAGAAGCAGTGATTGTTCCACCATCGGTTTTACGGTATATAATCACCGCGGTTTTTAAATGGTTGCGATTGTATATTTCATCAAACGCTTCCATCAGGGCTTGCACGGTTTGTGGTCCATTATATTCTTTAGCGGTACTTAGTGCATCTTTCGTTAATTTTGTCATTTCAATCATACTGAATCCTCCTGGATTATCTACTGTTTCTGAGTTGGCTTGCGACCCAAAAATAGTGGCGATACCCAGAACTGTCAAAAGCGAAAAAAATCGCATAGCGTTTTTACGTTTCATAATGTCTCCTTCGTTAGTACAAAATTATAGGGCGGTTCTCTGTGTAACGTAAGCGTTTGTTCCATCAATCCTTTGCACCAATTATACACGAACTATCCGAAATAGTTGCAGAAAAACAGCGTGTCTCAGGCATTCGTGGGAAGTGAGAATGGTTTTGATAAAAGTCGGTTATCAACGGTATTAAACGATAACAAGACAACCTATAGGAGTCTATAGCGTTCCTTTCTATGTTATATCTGAATAGTGGAAGGCTTCTTTTTCATATTTTGTTTGGGGGACTGAGGCGGCATTGATTTTTTAAGACGTTCTAAAGTCTCTTGTAAATGTTCAATCTGTTTTCTGGCGTTCTCAAGTTGTTTCCTAACGTTTTCAAGCTGTTGTGAATTGGATCTATTCTTTGCGCGTTCAGCCAGCACTTTGGCTTGTTCTGCTCGTTCCTTGGCTTGTTCAGCCAGCACTTTAGCGCGTTCAGCTTGTTCCTTACCTTGTTCAACTTTTTCTTTTCTCCGTTCAGCCCGTTCTGCTGCTTCCCGTATCTTCTCGATATGTCTGTTTACCAATTTATAAATAAAAGCGGCTTTATAAAGTTCCCAATTATTTCCCTTAATTATCCGTTGGTAAGTTTCCCAATCATCCGTTGGTGGAATGTGGATCATCACCGGATTGCGAAGATTGGAATTGTCTTTCAGAAAAGCCAAAGTGTATCGCTTTGACAGATAGGATGCATACTCTCCGAAATTTTCGATGGTGATACCGTTATCTAAAAGCAGCTGAAGCCATGCTGCTCTCGGATATCGTGCATCAACGTTTTTTAGAATAGTTCCACTATCAGTTTTACGGTATACAGTCACTGTCACTGTGGTTGTTAAATAATTGTGATTGTAGATTTTATCAAACGTTTTCATCAATGCTTGCGCGGTTTGCGGCCCAGTATGGTTTTCAGCGGTACTTATGACATTTTCCCTTAATTTTGTCATTTCAGTCAAACTGAACTTTCCTGAATTGTTCGTTGCTTCTGTCTTTTCAATCGAAGTGAACCCTTCTGAATTCTCTGGTGTTTCTGAGTTCGCTTGCGATCCAAAAAAGATGGCTATACCCAGAACTGTCAAAAGTGAAAGTATCCGCATCTCGATTTTACCGTTCATAATGTCTCCTTTGTTAGTGTAAATTATAGAGGTAATTTCTCTTTTGTAAAGCACGTATTTGTGCTATCGACCCTTTATTAATTGTTTAACACACAATTTCTTCAAAGAAGTTGCAGAAAATTATAATTGTGAAAAATTCACATCTCACTTACCCAAAAGTTCAGTTTTATATTCCTCTACAATCGCATTCAAAACAGATTCAGAAATATCCTCCAACTGCGATGCTAACTCCTCTTCAACATTAACCATCAGACTGTGATCAAACGTTTCGCGTTCGGCACATGGATCAAAAGATTCGCCATGTGCTTGCAGTAGCAGAGCTAAACGTGCTGGTGTCAAACCCGCAGAGATACCGTGTAAATTCCATGCGGTACCTTGGTAGCCCTTTTCGTAATCTGCACCAAGTTGTTTCTGCAAGATTTTTTCTCTTTCGGCACCTTGCGCACCGCTATTTTCGAGTTCTTCTGCAGCAGCAATTGCTCGCGAGTCCAATTCTATTTGGAATGCGGTTGAAGCATCTGCAGCCGCAACAGGATAGATTTTATAGGTTTCCATATTTCCTCACAAATCAGATTAATCGGATATCAACGAAGAAATTGCTTTTGGTACTGCTTGCAGCACATCGCCTGCAATAAGTCCGTGCATTCCTAACGCCTCTGCCGCAATGTCTCCGGCTAATCCGTGTAGGTAAACGCCAAGCACTGCAGCCGTTTCACTTGACATATTTTGTGCCATCAATCCAGCGATTATACCTGTCAACACATCCCCCATGCCTGCTGTTGCCATGCCAGGATTGCCGGTTGAATTTATCCAAGTATTTCCGTTCGGATCTGCAGTGACTGTAGGTGCACCTTTAAGTACAAGTGTCACACCGTGTTGATTTACGAATTCTTCGGCAGTGCCAATTCTATTTGATTCTAATGTTGAAATAGGGGTATTTGTTAACCGCGCCATTTCACCTGGATGTGGTGTGAGAACTGCCTCTGCCCCGAATAATGAGATAAGGTCTGTTGCTTGTGCTAAGGCGTTCAATCCATCTGCATCAATAACCATCCGTAAACTGAGTTCCTGTTTCTTATTTTCCTTAGCCAATTGATGAACAAGAGATACCGTTTCCGGATGTTGAGATAATCCAGGTCCAATAGCAAGAACAGATTTCGTCTTTTCTGCGTACTCAAGAATAGTTGTGGTTGCTGATTCTGCTAAACTCCCTGCTTCCGTTTCGGGCAAAGGTAACGTCATCACTTCAGACAACTTAACCTCTAAAATTGGGTTCAGGCTTTTCGGAATAGCGAGTGTTACCAATCCAGCACCAGCACGTAAAGCTGCCTCACTTGCTAATGCCGCTGCGCCCGTCATTCCTGTTGATCCCGCAACCACAAGCACACGTCCGTAACTTCCTTTGTAAGATGCAGGTGAACGGGATGGTATCCATTTGGCTGCGTCTTTTTCAGTTGTCCAATGGACCTTAATATTTTGTGCATCAATGATCTGCTGTGGAAAACCGATGTCAACAACTTCTAATTTGCCTGCAAGTTCTGCACCCGGATGTACCAACAGTCCTCTTTTCGGCAAGCCTATCGTTACTGTTCTATCCGCTTGCACGCAAGCACCTAAAGGATTACCAATATCTGCATCCAAGCCAGAAGGCAAATCAACAGCCAGGATAGGTATCGGAAGGTCGTTGATAGCGTTGATAACATTAGCAATTGATTCACGCACGGCGCCTCGCAATCCCGTGCCAAAAATCGCATCTACGAGCAATTCACATCCGTGGACGTCAATAGATGTTGTATCTGCAAGGATTTCCTCAATCTGCAACCCAAGATTTCTGGCGATATTCAAATTGGTAAGGGCTTCTCCCGTGAAACTTTCTGCAGACGAGACAAGAAAGATATTTACCTCGCGTCCAGCATGCGCGAGTTGCCGGGCGATAACCAGCCCATCGCCGCCGTTGTTACCCTTGCCAATAAAAATACCGATACGTTGTGTAGTCGGATAATGCTGTTCTATCGCGCGAACGATTTCACACCCCGCCGTTTCCATGAGAACAATGCCGGGAATGCCAATACCTTCAATTGTATCCTTGTCGATTTTGCGCATTTGAGCTGCAGTCACAACTTTCATGCAGTTTCGCCTTGTAATTGATCAGCAAATTCTAACAACTGGACTTCCATTTTTTGCGCAGCCTGCTCCAAACTCTCCTGGACTATTTGAATTTCCTGCACTCGTTCATCTTGGTGGGTTTTTAGACAGAACGTTAAATTCGTGCGGAGGTCAAACAAACTCTGTTGAATATGATCTTGGAAGGATCCATTAGGGTACATCCATCGCCTGCCGCGTGTCTGCCGCAAGTTAAAGTGGCAATGTCCATTATTTTCGCCAAAGCAATCGAACCGCATAATCTCATCGTTATAAACATATAGGGATGCTGCGGGGCCACGCCCACCCGCATCGTCGCGCCAATATGCCTGTAACAGGACGTTATCTTGGATAGGGTATTCAACTAAATCACGTTTTTGGTTCGCCATCTGTAGTTCTCCTCATCTCATAAAAGGGATTGTGAACAGATTTTGGGTCGCGCATTGAATAAAAAGTGTCTTGAGTTTCAACTTGATATATGATAAATTATAGCATTGTTAAAAATAGGGGTCAACATGTAACTTGCGCTATAGCCTTAAGTAGTGGAGAACTGACTTGCACATTTCCATTGATGCGGCGCGCCAACTTGCGGAAACTTTCTTGATGACAAGCGGCATGTCCGCAACGGATGCCGCTATTATTGCGGATATCTTATTAGAAGCCGAACTACGCGGGCGAAAAACGCATGGGTTTATCAGATTGCCCGGAATTAAAAACCGTTATGAGAAGGGAAAACGCACTGAAATCCAAGTTGACAAAGAAGACGGACAGTGTTTTCGGGTTGATGGTGGAAACCAACCGGGTTATCTTGTCGCCTACCGCGCAATGGAATTAGCAATTCAAAGGGCAAAGCAAACTGGTGCGAGCATTGTTGGCGTTTACAATACATCGCATTGCGGGATGGCCGGCTACTATGTGGATATGGCACGGAAGGCAGAACTTATCGGACTGCTTTTTGCCGACTGCCTGCCACGTATTACACCCGAAGGTGGAACTCAAGCAATTTTAGGCACAAACCCAATCGCTGTCGGAATTCCTTCCAACAATGCCCCACTTCTGTTTGATATGTCTACTGCAGCGATAACCAACGGGGATTTACTTGTAGCGATGCGGGAGGACATGCCTATTCCTGAAGGTCTCGCGTTTGATCCTGAGGGTGAACCGACAACGGATGCAGAACAAGCACTAAAAGGAAGTGTCCGTCCTTTCGGTGGACATAAAGGTTTTGGACTTGCTCTCATCACACAAGTCCTCGCGGGTGCGCTTGTGAACGCAGCAACTATACCTCCCCCAGGAACAAACTACGGCATGCTCATAGTCGGACTAAACCCAACGGTTTTTGTTCCGTTAAAACAATTCAAAAGAGAAGTAGATAGTTTAATTGATAGTATTAAGGCAAATCGGCGAGAAGCGGATGTTGAAGAAATTCTTATTCCCGGCGAACGCGCGTATCGTGAACGGAAAAAATATCTAAAATCTGGGATTCATTTAGATGATACACTTGTAAACCAATTAACGTAGACACATTAACAAAAGTGATCTTCTGATCGCAACGAAAGGAAATTTGGATATGGCAACTTTTAAAGCAGGTATTATCGGTTGTGGCGGCCGTGGACGCGCCCATGCACAAGGCTATCAAGCATCGTCAGATGTTGAGATTGTCGCGTGTTCAGACCCCGTTGAAGGCGCGCGGAACAAATTTGCAGAACAGTTTGATGTTCCACGGACTTATGAAGATTATAATGAGATGCTTGAAAAGGAATCGCTCGATTTTGTGAGCGTCTGCACATGGATTGCACTTCATAGGGATATGGTAATCGCTGCTGCCAACAGTGGTATCAAAGCCATCCATTCTGAAAAACCGATGGCACCCACATGGGGCGATGCGAAAGCACTGTATCAAGCTTGTGTGGATAACGGTGTAGTTATAACGTTCTGCCATCAACGCCGTTTTGGTGCCCAGTTTATCAAGGCGAAACAGCTGGCAAACGATGGGACTATCGGTGAAATACGCCGCCTTGAAGGCTCATGTTCAAATCTGCTTGACTGGGGAACACACTGGTTTGATATGTTCCAATTTTATAATAATGACGAACCTATTGACTGGGTTATCGGTCAAATAGATGTAACAGAAGAAAAAATCGTTTTTGGCACGCAGGTTGAGACGAGCGGTTTAACGTGGTACCGATGGAAAAGCGGCGTAGAAGGACTTCTGACTACTGGCGGCGTTTCTCTAAAAGGATTCGCAAATCGTATCATCGGCACTAAAGGAATCATTGATGTTGGGGGTGGCGCGCCGGTTCGCGTGCTGCGAGAAGGCTCCAGCGAATGGGAGCAACCCGATCTCAGCGATGTCACGCCTAAAGGCAACGATACAACTCTTTCTGTCCTTGACCTTATTGACAGCGTTAAGACAGGACGTGAACCTGAACTTAGCGGACGCAAGGCACTTCAGTCAACTGAACTTATTTTTGCGACTTATCATTCCAGTCGACAGCGCGCAAAAATAACATTGCCGCTTGCTGCTGACGACTCAGCACTTTTAACGATGATCGAAAATGGTGATATTGGGTAATTTTGTTTATGTTAAGGGCAGGTTTGCAGCCTGCCCACAAAAAAATCAGTTATGAGAGGACCGATGCAAAGGTTTTAATCAACCTAATTAAAAAAACTGCGTCTAATACAGTCAGTAAAATAATCACCTTATCTGTTAAATCTCGAAAACTACAAAATAGATATAGGGACGTGCCAACACTGTGAGACTTTGCAATCAGTGAATTGATTCAGGTCCATATTGTGTTGTAATGCTATCTGTGCTAATAAGAAATTAATATTTTGTGAATTCCACGCGAAGTTGAAAATAGACCAAACTTCGCTGTAGCGGGGGAAAACGCGTGTCAAAAATCAAAAATAGTTTATCTGTTCTGTGCTACAACAAAAAGAATACGAAATTGTCATTCGGTTTTCGTTGGACATCCTTTCTCATTTTTCAATTGTTTGTTGCTCTGTTAGTTATACAGTCTACCGCTTGGGCGGGACTTGTTTCAGATTCATTAAAAGTAGATGCAAACGGGGACAACGTTTTTAACGGGGTCGAAGAAAAGTTGACCATCACCTTTACAACTGATAATGAAGATCAAAATTATACCTATGAGATTAAGTTAGATGACGGTAGAAAAATTGCCAGCGGTCCTGACGAAGCAAATGATCAAACATTATCCAAAAATCAGACTATAAAAGTAATATGGGATGGGAAAATTGGAAATGATCAGCTTCCAGATGGTGATTATAAGATTAAAGTCTTCCTTACGCGCATAGATTCTGATGGCAATCCGCTCAAAGATTCTGAAGGCGATCCGCTAGATCCTATTTCGAGCAAGGAAAAAGAGGTAACATTAGACACTAAAGCCCCGGAGATTTCCATCAGTATAGATGCTAAGGAGTTCTCACGGATTTTGGAGGAACGGTTTCCTATTCACTATAGTGGTTTGGACGAAGATGTTACCGAGGCATGGTTAGAATTACAAAAAAACAGTGGCGGGGACCCAATTAAAAGGGCAATTGATCCGAGTGAATTGAGCAAAGAAAGCGGCACCTACTATTGGGATGGCAAGGACAACAACGCTAAACCTGTTTTTGATGGCCAGTATACTTTGAGTCTATGGGTAAAAGACAAAGGCGGAAATGTAGAAGGCAGTAATAAAACAGAAGCTATCACAATTGACTCGGCAGACCCGCTTATCACAGGTATCTCAATAAACGATTCAATACCGCTCATAGATGGCATGTTTGTGAATACAGCAATTCAAAGCATCAGTTTCACTGTAGCAGCAGACGATGGGACACCAATTGATCTCACTGATAGGAACACAGAGATACAGATTAGGCATGTTGGTGGCACCAAGATGGAGGGCACCCTCACTAATAAAACCACATTTACGCTCAGTGATCTTATTGACGAATTAACAGAAAACGGCACGTATGAAGTTACAGTGAGCGTAGGCGCCCTTACCTCAAGTCGTGTATTTACGTTTGATAACGCAGCACCAACCTTAAAAAGTGTGGCTACCAATAAAGGTGAGTTTGTTCCCGGTAGTGGTATCAATGGATTGATTAATTTTGTGGAAGCAGCGTTAGAAGATAATATCGGACTTAACTTGGATGATTCATCAATAAGTGTGATGGGTCCAGGTGGCAGTATTGTTCTCGGGCGGTCAATTCAACTTTCGGATAATAAAATTAGGTGGGAATTCCTCTCTCCCTTGTTAGCAAAAGATGGTCTCCAAGATGGTCAATATACTGTAGAAATTGTTGGGAGCGATAAAGCAGGAAATAAAACCGCACCAATTCAAATCTCATTTCTATATGATAATCTGGCACCAGAACTCGTTTCATTAAAACCAACACGGGATGGTGAACCGTTTAGCATCTTAGGCGATACCGTTTATTACAATCTTCCGTTAAATCAGTTTATTGCTACCTTTAATGATGGTGAATTCGGGGCCGGTGTTGCATTTTCTGGTGAACAGGAAACTACCAGTATTGTTTTTGGAACGTCTAACCCAGATGGCGGTATTAATGCTATTCCCGGTCAACCATTTCCAGACAAAAATAATAACGTGCTAACTTACATTTTGGATTCACCTATCCTGAAAACTGATGGAAGCCAAGACGGGAACTATATGATTAACGTCAAGGCTACAGACTCACTCGGGAATACGAAGACTTACACTTACCATGTTGTTTACGACACGCAAGTCCCAACACTTGTTTCAACAGTTCCTGCCGCTAATCAGACTGTTTCAAATCTATCAGAAGTTGTCGTCAAACTCAATGAAGTAACAAGCGGTATTGATTTCGTCAATAGTAATTTTCAGTTGATTCGCGGTGCCGGAGAGAACCGTGTTGAAGTGCCTGTTAATATTGCAAGTAACGGCACGGATACTGCTACACTTACACTGTTGCAACCGATTGCGTTAGACGGTTCGGATGATGGCACCTACACTATTGAAGTTACCCCAACTGACATGGCAGGCAACACTGGAGCAGTTGTCCGGCGCCAATTCTATCTGGTCAGCCAAACACAATCACAAGTGCGATTAACAACCCCGGAAACTGGAACTGTCAGTAGTTTGGATAATATTACAGTAGAAATTGTTAATTATATAGGTTCAGGTATAGATTTTGATGCGTCAACAATAACTGTCAGAAATGCACAAGGTCTCGTTGTTCCCCAAGCGAAAGTTGAATCGGATGCAGCAAACAATCAGTTAACTTGGAGCACCGAAGCATCAATTCCACGAAACGGCACCGCAGATGGAACATACACTATCACTGCAACATTTGTTGATTTTTCTGGAAAACGATTTACCCAAAGTTTTCCTCTCATATTTGATACACAATTTCCAGTAATCAGCACAGTTGAAGTTGTAACTGACCCACAACTCCAACTTTCCGTCGATAGTGCTACGAACGTTACTGATACGTTTTCCCAAATAAATGTTGCATTTGACGCAAGTGACATTGATTTTGAAAACACAATGGTCTCTTTAACAGGACCTGATGGAACTGAAATTGCAGTTCACCGAAGCAATGACGGCACTGCCTTTTTAACGCTTAATTTCCAAAGCCTTGCGAAACTCGGAACATATATTCTTACAGTTACGCCAAGAGACAATATCGGCAATGTTTCCGAAACACCATTTATCTACAGGTTCAATTTGGATATAGCCGTTCCTGTTGTTACGTCAGTATTGATTGATGGTCAGAGTGGTGCTGTTGTTTATGTCAATGGTAGTGACGGAGAAATTATCGCAACGTTAGTAGATACCACCGGGAGTGGCTTAGCTGTAGGGGAAGATGAATCCAAGATTGTTGTAACGACCGAGACGGGGCTTCCGGTCCCTGGGTTCACAACATTCAATGATGAAAATCAATTGACATGGCGACCAGCAGCGCTTCCAATTGACGGCAGTGCGGATGGAAGATATTTAGTTGCTGTCACACCAGTAGATAATGCCGGACGCACAGGTAATGTTGCATATCGCTCATTTATTTTTGATACCCAAGCGCCCCGCATAACGGCGGCTACACCTATAACACTGCATCAACCGATCTCTTATATCGTTAGTTTGACGCAGTTTGAACTCACTGTTGAAGATGTTGGTCCAGCATTACTTAACCTTGATGATCAAACAATTGAACTTCAAAACAAAAATGGTGAAGCGGTTCAAGGTCAAATAACACATGATGCTAACAATCAACTCTTCTTCACCCTCTCCACTCCTTTACCGACTAATGGTAGTGCTGATGGAGAATACACGCTGAATGTCATCCTCGTTGACAAAGCAGGTAATCCGTATCAGGCGGTTCACAACATCTTTTATGATTCACAAGCACCGCAACTATCTTCAGTCTCTCTAAATACCGAGACGCTGTTAAACCTAACACCTTATCAGGTTACCGATCTATCTGAAGCTATCAACAAACTTACCATTAATTTTGTAGAGGCAACACAGGTTGACTTTGAAAATACGGTGGTTTCGCTGATCGGTCCGAATGGTTCTCCCATTCCACTCACCTTAGAGAATAATGGTATTGACCAAATGACCGCAAGTTTCGTTACCTTGACACAAGGAGGTTTGTATACACTTTCAGTAACGCCTCATGATAGGGTCGGCAATGCCGCACAAGGTGCAGTGTCTTACCCATTCCAACTTGAGTTTGAAGTTCCAGATTTATCATCTGTAAAAGCAAACACAGTAGATACTTCCGTAGCGCTTATCCAGCACGAGATTATTGAGCTTTCTGCACCTGTCAACAGTCTCACACTTGAGTTCACAGATGCGATGCGGATTGATCCTGAAAATACCAGTGTTGTGTTAATAGGACCAAACGAGCAACAGATACCCATCACCCAAGAAGACAATGAGGCATCTCAGTTAATAGTTCGTTTTATTTCCTTAACACAAAGCGGTCTCTATACCCTTTCTGTCACACCACAGGATAGATCGGGTAATGTTGCCCAGAGTGCCATTCAATACCAGTTTCGACTTGATATTGTGCTACCAGCAGTTAGTTCCATCCTTATTGATGGCAAACTCAGTGCTACTATATATGTCAATAGTGCTGATGTGAACATTATCGCCACGTTCACAGAACCAACCGGTGTCGGGTTAGCATTAGGTAATGACGGATCAACTATTGTCGTTAGTAATGCTGATGGACTTCCGATACCCGGGACTACTACTTCCATTGGAACGAATCAGTTGACTTGGACCCCCCCAGCACTTCCAGCTGATGGCAGTGCTGACGGACGATATACAGTTGCCGTCACACCAGTAGATAAAGCTGGACGCATAGGTGATGTTGTATATCGCTCATTTATTTTTGATACCCAAGCGCCCCGCATAACGGCGGCTACACCTATAACACTATATCAACCGATCTCTTATATCGGTAGTTTGACGCAGTTTGAACTCACTGTTGAAGATGTTGGGCAAGCGTTGCTTGACCTTGACGATCAAACAATTGGACTTCAAAACAAAAATGGTGAAGTTGTTCAAGGGCAAATTACACATGATGATATAAACCAACTTTTCTTTTCGCTTTCTGCCCCTTTACCGACTGATGGTAGTGCTGATGGCGAATACACGCTGACGATTAACCTTGTTGACAAAGCAGGTAATCCGTATCAGGCAGTTCACAACATTTTTTATGATTCACAAGCACCGCAACTATCTTCAGTCTCTCTAAATACTGAGACACCTTTAGACCTAATACCTTATCAGATTACTGATGTATCAGAGGCTGTCAACAAACTTACCCTGAATTTTGTAGAAGCAACACAGGTTGACTTTGAAAATACGGTGATTAGTCTAATAGGTCCGGATGCATCTGCGATTTCGCTCACTTTAGAGAACAATGGTGTTGATCAACTGACAGCAAGTTTTGTCTCTCTAACGCAAGGTGGTTTGTATACACTTTCAGTAAAGCCTCAGGATAGAGTCGGCAATGCCGCACAAGGTGCGGTGTCCTACCCGTTCCAACTTGAGTTTGAAGTTCCGAGACTATCGTCTGTGAAGGCAAACACATCTGATGCTTCGGTAGACCTTACACCTTATGAGATAACTGAACTTTCTGAATC
>JAGWBU010000100.1:0-10543 GCA_021295735.1 Candidatus Poribacteria bacterium
AGACGGTCAACTCTCTGAGAAAACCGCAGTCGCAAGGAAGCACAAGCCCCTACCTTTAGGTAGTGGGTACCTATGACATGCTGTTCAGCCGCGTTATGCTGTCTTTTCGCTCGGTCAAAGGAATCGGTTTCAATTTCCGCATGCGGATGTGGTTACGCGGTATCAAGAGAGGAATTGTGTGCAGTTGCGAACGGATCAACTCGGTGCAATTACTTTGAAAACTGATGGGAGACGGTGCTGGTTTGTGTATACCGTTATGCCTGATGAAATTTAGTTTAAATAACCATTTCGTTTACGAGCAACAACGCTCTCAAAGATCAAATGAGCGTTGTTGTATTGTAACATTTAAAGCAGTTTTTCGAATATAAATAAGTTATTACATCCGAGTCCCCAGCGTTCATATTTTTTTAAATTCCATTGGTTGAAAATGTTTGTGAGGCATTCTGGATTAAAACCGTAATGCTCATGTATTGAGAATCCTTCAACAATCTTAAGTGTTTTTAGTAGATCAAGTAACTTCTCAACGCGTGGGTGTTGCCCTGTGATTATAACCTGTCCACCCGGTTTCAAGTATTTCCAGCAAGCATCTGCAACCGATGGGAAGACGTCCATTGGAATATGCTCAACGGTTGCCAACATCGTAATGACATCAAAGGTTTCATCTTTTACGAAGTCGTGTGGGAAGTATCCAGGGATAAGTTGACACGTCCCAAATTTTACGGTTTGTGTGAGATGTGAGTCAATACCTATAGCTGTATGCAAATGTCCCTGATTGTAGCAAAATATAACCGATTCCTATCCCAATGCCGAACAGAGTGAGTCCGCCCGCGAGTTTCCGGGCATGCGAACGCAGTGGTGGATAATACTTCAGAAGTAGGTATCTCAGTCCACGCAGGATAAAAACTGTAACTGGTGGAGCAAGTGTTAGGGCAGCGAGATGCGTTGCGTAACTGTACCCACTACGATAGGAAGGACTGATGAGATAGAGTCCCGGAACAAACATGAGCATCCATATTAGGTACTCTTTTAGGTGAGATTCTGTCTCTGTAGTGCAGAATTTCCAGAGTTCTGCACAGAGGATAATTAAAACAAAAAGCCCGAAACTTTCCCATGAGAGTCCACCTAAAAAAACGACAAACCCAGCAAGCGCGGTGGCGAAATATCTGTACCAATTACGAATCCCTTTACCTTCTTTTTCAGCAACCCCCGTTCCCCCCTTGACAAGGGGGTTTAATAGTATCTGTTCTTTCCACAGATAGACGGCGACAGCAAGTACGCCAAGCATCCAGCACCATGCATCGCGATCGCCAAAGCCTGCGGCACTACGTTCGACACTTCCTGGTAACGTTGCCAATAGCACGCTAACAATAGACGCAAACAGCAGACCATGACTACGCACAAGGACAAGAAATAGTACACCAAGCCCTAAGGTAAAACAGATAGCGGTAATGTAGAGTTGAATGTGGTATCGCGTGAGTGCAGGAAAGAGCCACGCCATCGCTTTATGCGTATAAGCGATGGCATAGGAATAAAGTGGTAGCAGTTGACCGTTGTCTCTGCCGAGCGGAAGCCAACGGTGCGTATCGCGTGACGGAAGGGTGCCGTTTTCTGCAATTTTCTCCGCCATCCACTGATAGAGGAAAGCATCGTTTTCTGTAAAGTGTCCAGCAGGGAGATGCTCTACACCTTGGATACGTATCCCAAAAGTGAGAAACATGAGGTATAAAAGTAAGGCACAGACAAGAATTTTCTGAAGATAAGGAGGTAATTGCATCCTAATTTCAATTTTCAGGGATGGGTTCTGTAAGCTAATTCAATAGCACACTTATAGCAGGGCAAGGTTTCTGACTGTAGAAGTGATCCAACGTTTTGGCAACTACATGTCTTGTGAATCCTTCATACCTATTTCGTCTCGTGTTCGGTTGTGGTTAAGACTTTCTTCAATATTGGATTGCTTTCAAACAAATCTTTATTTGCTTTTATTATACGTTCCAGCCGATCTGCACAGCATTTGCAGTTTTTCTTCTTTGCAGTAGGTATTGTGATAGCATGTGTTTGCTTTGACGTGTGCATCGGAAGCGTATTCGTTGCGTATCCAATAAAACAAACGAGAATACCAACGATGGCAAGGATGCCAACGCTATATACGAAAAAGTTGTCTTTCATAAAAGTGACTCTCCATTTTCTCAAAACTTCGGTTCAAATCCATGAGCACGAAGCTCTTCTAAATGCCTTTTCACTCCTGCCTCTGAAGTTCTTTCTCGCATCCTTTGTTTAAAATTTTCAATAAACGTGTCCATTATTTCATCTGGAATATCTAACGTTTGCACATTATTCCGTAAGGTTCTAAAAAAATTTGGAAGTATTTTTGCAACTTCCTTTCCATCCCGCATGTTATCAAAATAAGCTTGCTGCTCTTCAGCCGAAAGAGAATTGAGTTCATTCGCTTTTTTATATAAACGCTTCTTTTTACTCTCGTTGAGTAATTTTAGTTGTGCTTTCACACCTGCGGTTCTTTCGCGTACGATTTCACTAAACTCCTCTATCTCTTTTAACTCTTTTGCCCATTCCTCATCGTTATGCGGATGTGTTTCTAAAGAGTGCACATGTTGGTTTGCTTCTTTTTGTGTAGGAGAAGCGGCTGCGTTTTCTGCTCCTTCACGCTTGGACTGACTCACAACTTCTGAATGTTTATGTGCTCGACCGATATCATCTTCTTGGGTATTTTTCTCTATATGAGATTTTCCTGCAACTGCTGCGTCTGACTTCTCATCCGTTATTATTTGTGATTTGGTATTATACCGCATGACCGGTTCCGCTATCAATTTAGGATGGATAATGACGAAATACCATGTTGTCCAGCCTATTATGACGGTAAGAAACAGAAATCCTAAACTGAGAAATATGCGTTTCCAGGTAAACACTCTGTCACCTCATTAGTTTTGAGGCAAACACTTCGTGGTTTAAAATAGTGTTTGCCTCGTAAGTTTACGTGTTTGGGAATAACCGGAGATTAGGCGTAACCACATCCTCCGCTTTCACATCCCGCACTAGCATGCTTTGTTTTCCTGCATTCTATGTAAGCATCTCTAGCGTTTTGCCAATCTACAGTAGCCTCCACTAAAAATTCTGCAGCCTCTTGTAAAGCTTCTTCAGCTTGCTCTATTAACCAGTCAATCCCGGTTGCCTCCGCTAATTCTAATGCTAGTTCCGCCAGGTAGTGTACTATATAGGCGATCTCATACAGTAACCTAGCTGCGTCCATTGCTGCTTTTTCATCATCGCAATCATGCTCCGCTAATGCTGGATGGACAGTAAGAAACATCATCGCAAAGATGAGAATAAAACTTATCAAAGCTAAGATATTTGAGTTAATTCCCGGCATCCTAATTGTATTCGTCATTTCATTTCCTTCCTTTCTAACTCCCATTCAGGAAGTTAGTATGAGTAAAAGGAGAAAATGCAATTTGCAATACTATCCAAATCGTGCTTATTTCCACATCGGACTCAAACAGATAACATTATTACAAATTGTACCATTTCTCCCATAATTTATCAAATAAAATAAATCAATTACTCTCACGCTTAACTTTTGTAGTGGCGTTTTGCGTTACGGTTTTCTTCCACCGCTTTATCACACGTTTCACGCCCGTTTCAACATCAGTCGGGGAGATACCTAATTTCTCACTAATATGTTCGAGAGGTTGATTGTCTAAATACCGTTCCATAATCTTCTGTTCTTGGGATGGGAGGTTATCAAGCAATTCGTCTAACTGATGGGCAATTGGGCGTAACCACTTGAGTATCCGCTCCCATCTTTTCTGAACAGCCTCGGCAGTGGATCCTATTATTTCAGCAATCTCCCTCGGCCTTAGGTCATCCAATAGATATTCAACAACCTCAAGATCCTTTTCTGGTAGAAGTCGCAGGAGACTTTTCAATAAATCTTGATCCATCTTAGTCTGCTGCGCCTGTTGTGCTGCAAGCATCGATGCGGTTTCTCTTTCATCATCTACATTATAAAGAGAGGCTAATTCAGGCATCTGTTTAATTTCTCGTTGTTTGGTTCTTATGTGGTCAATCGCCGCGTTTTCCGCGGTCTTATATAACCATCCGACGAGTTTGTCTGGATACTGGATCGTTTCCCTCTTGTTGAAGACTTTGCAGAAGGTTTCACTCGTGATTTCATCTGCATCGTGATGATTTCCTATGATCTTGACAACGGAAGCACGGATCGGTTCATAATACTTCCGCATAAGCAGACTTAGTGCTTCTTCACTACCTGTTTCCAAAAAACCAGCGATGAAGTACATCGTCTTCGCTTTCTCTCTCCCAAGGAAAATTTTCAACTGCCTTCATAAATAATCACGTAAATTTGGGGATAATTCCGACATAAAATTAATTTTAAGTCGTTAAAAACATATTCTAATTAATAACTTTAAGTGCATGATCGAAAATGAATACCAGAATTTGCCCTTATATACATATATAACATGTCGAACAATACTAAAATGTCTTTAGTTGATTTGACAACAAAAGCAAAATAGACTAAAATACGGTCAGCGTTAAAACTTCATATATAAGAAAAGACTTACGCAAAACGTTCGATATGGATCCACCAAAACAGTGGTGTATGATCCCTTTATAATTAAAGACACAGTATTAAGTCGGAAAGGGGGCAAAGTATGAAAAAGATGAATATGAGGGAGCATTTATGAGCAAAACAAGAAAAGTTGTGATGATGAATGGAGCAGGAAAAATCTGGACAGAAGAGCAGGAAACGCCTGCACCAAAACCTGGGCAGTTGCTGATTGAGGTACACGCTTCAATGGTCAGTCCGGGGACAGAGCTTGGTGGTGTCAAAAGGAGACGCGAGAATCCGGGTGACGCATCACAGCAGCGTTCATTCGGATATACGAATGCTGGTGTTGTCATCGGCAAAGAGGGGGATTGTGACGAATTTGAAGTCGGTGACAGAGTGGCAGGCATGGGAGGCGGCTACGCGCTGCACGCTACGTATGCCTGTGTGCCGCATAACCTATGCGCTAAAGTCCCCGATAATGTCAAAGCCGAAGAAGCCGCTTCTGTTCACCTCGCTGCAACGGCACTGCATGCTGTGCAACGCGGACGTATCCGCATCGGTGAAAACGTTGTCATTGCTGGATTGGGTATTCTCGGACAATTTGCGAGCCAGGTTGCTAAAACTGCTGGCGCTTATGTTGTCGGTTTAGACAGATTGCCATTGCGGTTAGAGATTGCTGAAAACGCCGGAATAGATCGCGCGATAAATGTTTCTGAAACAGATCCGATTCCGATTGCGAAGGAATTTACCCGTGGCTATGGCATGGATTGTGGAATTATCGCGTTCGGTGGGGATGCAACGAGTGCTTTTCAACAAATCCGCGCGATGTTGAAAACAGCACCAGATACGCACAAAATGGGACGGATTGTCATTGTCGGCGGTGCAAGCATTACGCACGGTTTTGCAGCAGGACTTGGGAACGTTGACGTTATCAGTGCGGCGCGAACCGGTCCCGGCTATCATGATGAGGATTATGAACACGGTGCTGACTATCCGCCAGTGTTTGTGCCGTGGCCCACACAGCGCAACTTGGAGTTGTCACTGCAGTTAATGTCAGAGGGTAAAGTCAATGTTCAAGCGGTAATTACTGATATTGTGCCAATTGACCAAGCCGCTGAGGCATGCGAAAAACTGATACAAACCCCAAATGAAGCGTTAGGTGTAGTCTTCTCAATGCAATAAACTGGCTTTAGGACAAACGAATGGAAATTAGAGCAGCATGTGAATCAGAATTAGAACAGGTTGTTAAACTCAACTGCATCGCGTTCAATCCGAACCAACATGAACGCTATTGGCAGTATGTGCGAGGTGATAGCAGCTACAGGCTTTCACAGACTCGAGTGGTTGTAGTGAACGAACAGGTTGTTTCAACTTTGCGCGTCTGGGAACGTAGGATAAGAATTGGCGCATCCCTTGTGACAATGGGGGGTATCGGTGGTGTCTGCACGGATCCAAAATATCGTGGGGTTGGGTATGCGTCTGCGCTTATGCGAGACACAATCGGCTATCTGCAGACGGCAGGATGTGACCTCGGTGTACTGTTTACCATCATACCAGAAGAATTTTATCACAGATTCGGGTGGACATCCTTACCTCTTCACGGTTTCAAAATAGAGTTTAACTCGACGACGACTGAAAGACTACCTGATTGGCAGATTAGAGCATTTAACTTAGAGACGGATTTAGATGCCGTAGCATCAATATACGACACCGCTAATGCACAACAGAGCGGTGCCATTTCTCGGACACGCGCTTATTGGGATATGGCACCCTCGCGCATTCGTGGTATTCTCCCGACCGTTGTTGCACAGCAGAATGGCAACATAGGTGGATATCTCAACTATGAGATAGATGGAAAATGTGTGAAGGTGCGCGAAGTAGGGTATCTACCTGATAATCCAGATGTTTTGGACGCGCTTGCATTCCACCTTGGACAAGCAGGTGCAGCAAATAGCGTTGAAGAAATAAAAGGTATATTTTTACCGCAACATCCGTTTATCCAACGTCTAAAAACAGTTTGCAACAGTGATTTAAACCCAATCACCGATACAGCAATGATGCTCTATGCTGTTGATTTATCTGTGCTTTTGCGGCGTCTCGTGGTGGGGTGGGAATCACAAATTGCTGCTTCCGAGGAATCGTTCTCGTCACTTGCTGTGAAATTTCCTGTTGTCAATAACCGTCAAGCAGTGTTACGTTACGACGGTAATAACACGATTCAAATTGTAGATGATGCAGCAGATGTAGTGAACTTGAAAATCAGCGAAGAAGAGTTTTGGCAACTGCTGTTTGGTGAAATAGGATGGGAGCAAATGAATTCGGATGGTTCAGTATCTCCAGAGGTTGCCACGTTTTTAGGAACGTTGTTTCCCAAACGCGATGTAATTTTTTGGTTCCCAGATCGGTATTAAGGTGGTTAAAAGATATGGATAAAACAAACTCGGAATCTCAAAGACAAGGCACACAGACAAGCGCGTTCGGAACATCCGGAAGAATCAATCACGACTCCAGTGAATTTTATAAGGGTAAACTCTACGCTAATCAGGATCCTCCGAAACCCGAAACGTGGATAGAAAACCCAATTCCCGCAGTAAATCTTGACCAGCTTTATTGTTCCTCCAGTGAGCAGATGTCTGAAATTCCAGATGGCAGCATACATCTAATGGTTACATCACCTCCCTATAATGCGAAAAAGGAGTATGACGACGATCTCTCTTTAGATGAATATAGGGAACTCCTCCGTGCTGTTTTTGCCGAAACCTATAATAAATTGGTAACTGGTGGTCGGGCGTGCATTAATATCGCCAATTTAGGTCGGAAACCTTATATTCCGTTACATAGTTGCATCATAGAAGATATGTTGGACATCGGCTACTATATGCGCGGGGAAATCATCTGGGACAAAGCCGCGAGCGCGGGGAGTTCAACGGCATGGGGGAGTTGGTTATCGGCGGCAAATCCTGTGCTAAGGGACGTTCACGAATATATCCTCGTTTTCTCAAAAGATTCCTTTTCGCGGCAGCGTAATGACAGAGAAAATTCTATCTGTAAAGAGGATTTCTTAGAGTGGACAAAAAGTGTCTGGACATTTTCTGCTGAATCTGCTAAACGTATCGGTCATCCCGCTCCCTTCCCTGAAGAGTTGCCGCATCGATTAATTCAGCTCTACACCTTCGTAGGAGATGTAGTATTAGACCCATTCTGTGGGAGCGGAACAACTTGTTTGAGTGCCGTAAAAGCAGGTCGGCGCTATATCGGATACGACATTGAAGAAGAATACATAAAATTGGCAAACGAACGGATCAGACAGTATACTGATCAACTCCGTTTGCCAATGTAAGACTCATGCTTGTATTAGAGCGATTTTGCAAGTCTACTGGATTGTCCACTCTAAAATTGTGAGTTGCCAAAGTAATCGGGAATCGAAGTTCCCTCCTACAAAAGGGTTTTCTGTGAATCAACGCTGAATGCGCGTATGGCATCCAGCGGGAGCGATCTCCGAATCGCGACATTTACCCATAAAGCATGAGTTGACATAGCACTACTATGCCGAAATTGTATACGTTTTGCCTGCTTCCGTGTGAAAACTAACAACATCCCTTGACTGGGAGTACTTCACTCGTTGACCATCACATGTCACAGAGACAGTGCCAGGTGTTCGGACGCAACAATCATTCCCAAGAGTTGATAACAATTGTGCTTGGGTGAGTTTTCCATTTTCCCATTCCATATCCACTTCAAACCCACCACGTGCACGCAACCCTTTGACGTATCCTGTCCCCCATACCTTTGGCAGTGCGGGCAGCAAGTTAACCTCACCTGCATGGCTCTGTAGCAGCATTTCGGCAATACCAGCAGTCCCACCGAAATTACCATCAATCTGAAATGGTGGGTGCGTATCAAACAGGTTTGTCAACGTACACCTCGCGAGGAGTGATTGGAGATGGTTGTATGCTTCCTCTGCCTCCTCAAATCTTGCAAAGAAGTTGATGAGCCACGCACGACTCCATCCTGTTTGTCCACCGCCATGTTGCAACCGATATTCCAACGATTTCTTTGCTGCCGCCGCTAACTCTGGTGTGCCACGCAGCGTTATCTGACAGCTCGGATGCAGCCCATACATGTGGGACATGTGTCGGTGTCCAGGTTCCGGTTCGTCATAATCGAATACCCACTCCTGTAATCGTCCTGTCTTCTCACTGATCTGAAGTGGCGCGAGTCGTTCAAGGGCAAAGACCAGCTCTGCACGGAAATCTGCATCACCACCGAGAACATCTATACAAGCGATACAATTTGTGAAGAGTTCATGGATAATCTCCAGATCCATCGTTGCAGCATAGGTGAAGAGGGAACGTTCACCATCAGGTTTTAGAAAACTGTTTTCGGGTGAGTGAGATGGATTCGTGACAAGTTTGCCCGCAACGGGTGTGCCTTCGGGTGCTTCAACGAGGAAATCAAGTACAAAACGGGCAGCGCCTTTCATTAACGGGTAGGCTTGTTTCTTAAGGAATTCTACATCTCCACCAAAAAGGTAGTGCTCCCATACATGCTCACACAACCATGCAGCACCCATCGGTGAGATACCCCAGATTCCATCAGCAGGCGTTGTAAATCCCCATACATCGGAGAGATGATGGACAACCCATCCTTCAGCACCGTAATGGCGTTTTGCTGTCTGATTGCCCGGTTCAACAAGTGTGTCCATATAGTCAAATAGCGGTTTATGGCACTCTGCAAGATTACAGACTTCAGGGACCCAATAATTCATTTGTAGGTTAATGTTGGTGTGAAAATCGCTGTTCCAAGGTGCCTTCATGTGCTCGTTCCAGATGCCTTGCAGATTTGCGGGGAGGCAACCCGGTCGTGAACTTCCCATCAGCAGATAACGCCCATACTGGAAGTAAAGTGCAACAAGCCCTGGGTCTGACGCTCCTTCTTTCACTGCTGCCAAACGTTCATCGGTCGGCAGATTTTCCGCGTCAGTAGAGCCGAGATTCAAGTCAACCCTTCGGAATAGGGATTGATGTTCAGCAATATGATCTGTACGAATTGCTTCATACGATTTTGTTTCAACGGCTGCGAGATAATTTTCACAAAGTTCATGTGGGTTCCCACTTGCATCCTTCTGATTAATGTAGCTTGTCGCACCAGCGAGTAGAAGGGTAACAGCATTCGCTTCTTGCACAGAGATTCGGTCACCATCCGACTGAACCTGCCCACCCTCAACGTTCAATTGTAAATACGCTGTAAAGCGAACAACACCATCGCTACACTGTCCGCTGAGTCTAAGGGTTTTGTCGGAAATGGCTTCAACAGTGGCATCCTGTTCCCGCGTCATCGTTGCGTCAAAAGTGATGTTTTCCGATGGTTCAGATTCAATTCGGATAGCGATGATATTATCAACTGCTGTTGCGAACACCTCCCTACTGAAACTGACATCTCCACAGTGATATGTTGTTTTCGTTATGCCTGTGTCCAAGTCAAGTTCTCGCCGATAATCTGTAATCTCATCATGCGAAAATTCTAAGATGAGATCCCCTAAAGATTGATACGATTTGATTCGATGTGGAACACCCAACATCGTTTCGCCTGCAAGTTTTGTCGCTTCATCGTTTTTATCTTCAAAAAGCAGTTGTTGCACTTTTGGAAGTGCATCCAAAGCCTTTGGGTTGTTGGTATCTTGAGGAGCGCCTTCCCAAAGCGTATCTTCGTTAAGTTGGATGCGTTCGCGTTGGACACCGCCGAACACCATTGCCCCGAGCCTTCCGTTTCCCACTGGAAGTGCGTCTGTCCATTGTTCGGCAGGTTTGTTATACCATAAAACATAATCATTTGTATTTTTCATAGTCAATCTCTCCTTATTGCAAAAATTATGTAAAAGTATCCACTCTAAAAATCAGAATAGGTTATAAAGATTTGGACTTAAGCTGTGTGTCCCAAGCACATCGGAACCCAATATTC
>JAGWBU010000100.1:10559-11342 GCA_021295735.1 Candidatus Poribacteria bacterium
TTACCGCTACATCGAACACTCGTTTGAACAGGTTCTGATGAAGTGAACAGTGAACCCCCACGTAATACGCGATCAGTTGAAACGTTTCTAAAATCATGAATTAATAAATTTAAATCCTCTTTTGTGTTCGCACCAGCAACCGGATTCCGAACAGACGAAGCAGAATAGAAATCTTCATCATGTTCATCAAGACACCATTCCCAGACGTTGCCTACTATATCATGCAAACCGTAGTTATTCGCTGGATACTTTCCAACAGAAGTGGTCTCACCTACATCTTTTCCACAATATACCATGTTTGAATCCAGAATATCTCCCCATGGATATTTTTGCCCTGTTAAGCCGCCGCGTGCTGCTTTTTCCCACTCCGCCTCTGTCGGTAAACGTTTGCCAACCCATTTTGCATACGCCATTGATGCATACCAACTAACGTGAGTTACAGGATGGTCAGCCTTTGCAATCGGAAATTCGTTTCCATTCCAATGTTTTAGGTAGCCAACTCCGCGGTATTTCTCGAATATAGAGAGCATCCTCTTTTTGATTCTGTTCTGTTTACCCCAATTCGAGGGTTGTTTGCCCCATTGCTGGTTGGCTTCTACGAACGCCTTATATTGTTCGTTCGTTACCGGATATTTATCCATATAGAACGCGTCAACATAGACCGTATGTGCAGGCTTTTCACGGTCATTTGCCTTTTCATTATCGCTTCCCATTTGGAAATCACCAGCTGGGACAAGCACCATATCTTCTGGCACGGAAACACTCAAAGATGTCTGTTCAGAT
>JAGWBU010000101.1:0-14961 GCA_021295735.1 Candidatus Poribacteria bacterium
AATGCCTTTTGGCATTCCCCGGAGACCCGCCCCTACAATAGGAGTTGTGCGGATTTCTACAAAAACTTTACACACCCGATAGCCAATTCTATCTTGACAAAACCGCCAAAATTCGCTATCATAAACCGCACAATGACTATTGAACGCTATCAGGAGAAACCCATATCTACGAAATAATCATCTTATGTTTAGGGACATGGCTAACAGGCGTAAGCAAAGCAGGCTTCGGTGGTGGCATCGGTATGATAGTTGTTCCACTATTTGCCCAATTCCGTCCCATCCGAAGTGTTCTCGGTCTGATGCTTCCGCTACTCTTCTCAACAGATGTTTTTTCATTGGGGCACTATTGGAAGCAGTGGCACCGCCAAAACATCTGGCAACTTGTACCGAGTGCCATCATCGGCATCGCTTTCGGGAGTTTCATCTTAAATGACATATCAGACGTCCATTTAAAGAAAGTCATTGGAGGTATTGTCTGTCTATTTGCCGTATTAGAATTTTTTAGGCCCCGAATAATGCAGCGGCTGAACCCAGATTCTACTGATGAAGAACCCGTTGTCCGTTTCAAAACGTGGCATGGCGTACTTGCAGGTATCGTCGCAGGTATCTTTTCAACGCTTGCGCACATGGCGGGACCGATCATCGTCATGTATCTTTTACCACAGCGGTTGGGCAACCGCACATTCGTTGCCACAACGACTGTACTTTACTTCTTCATCAACATGGTTAAGTTTCCGTTCTATTTCCATCTCGGGCTTTTTTCTTTTGAAATCATCATAGAGGCTTTAGCACTTCTGCCGTTTGTTGGACTCGGCGTACAGGTTGGCGTCTATCTGAATAACCGTTTCCCAGAACGTATCTTTTCCAGAATTGTCCTAATTTTGCTGTTTGCAACCGGTATACATCTATTATTTTTTAGTTAATGTTCCTCTTGTAGGATGGCTTTGTAACCCCGATTTCTTATAAAAGGCTTTGTAAGCCCGATAACCAACAACGGAGTAATATAAATGACATTAAAATGGGGCGTACTCGGTGCAGGAAGCGTAGCACAACGCCGAGCAATGCCCGCTATCCAAAAAGCAACAGGTGCAGAACTCCATGCGCTCTTCTCAAGAGACGCAGCACGCGCCAAACAACTCGCAGCAGAACATAATGCCACAACATCATACAGCAGCATTGACAATCTACTTGCCGATTCGGAACTGGATGCTATCTATGTTTCAACACCTGTCAATCTGCACTGTGAACAGGTGATCGCCTCCGCAGAACGTGGACTACATGTCCTCTGCGATAAACCGATGGCACTCACGCCACAGGAATGCGAACAGATGATTGACGCATGCAACGCAAACAACGTTCATCTACAGGTCTGCTTCCTCTTCCGATTCCATTCCTGCTTTCAACAGATTAAAGCATGGGTAGACGAAAATCGTCTGGGACAGATAGTACACGGTAGGATGCCGTTCCTAAAAAAATATCTATTAACAGCGGACGAATGGCGCGCACAACCTGACAAAGGTGGAGGCGGATGTCTGATGGACTTAGGACCGCACAGTGTTGATCTGCTACGTTATCTTATCGGCGAAGTCACGGAGGTAACCGCATTTTGCGACAGCACAATCCACAACTATCAAGTAGAAGAAACTGGTGGTATCCTGATGCGATTTCAGAATGGTGCACAAGGATTTACTGATCTCAGTTTTTCTGTTGCACAGTGTGATATTGTCCTTGAACTCTATGGCACAGAAGGCACAGTGTCTGTTATAAACGATGACGGGTGGAAAATCCATACATATTTTAATGGCGAAAAGCAGGTCATCACATCCGAATATGAGGACCTTTACCAACACCAATTTGAGCATTTTGCTGAATGTGTAGCAACAAGTATCGCGCCACTTGCCAGCGGCAACGACGGCTTAAGAGCAAACGTTATCCTATCTGCAGCATACCAATCCGCCCGTAATGGACAGGTTATTCAATGCAGCACACAAGGTTGACATACCGTTGAATATCATAACAATCCGCGTAAAGACAGCTATGTCAAAATGGCACACTTTTCTCACAGACGCAGGAAAGATGGACAAATTGTCACGATTTTACATAACCTGAAATATCGGAAAAGCCCGCCAAATGTGAGTACATCTACATTTAGAGAATTGGCACATATCTTGCTATATCTTAAAGCGTATACGATTATAGTTTGGGTTTACAATCAAATTTAAACAAACCCGTAATACGTTAATAACCTATTAGGAGGGAAATGTAGATATGGCACTTGTACCCCTTGGCGATCGAATCCTCGTCAAACGTTCCGAAGAGGATGAACAGAAAACCAGTGGCGGGATTATCATCCCAGACACCGCCAAAGAAAAGCCTCAAGAAGGCGAAGTTGTCGCGGTCGGCAAAGGCCGTATGCTTGATAACGGCGAACGGCAGGCTGTTGATGTTGAAGTCGGCGATAAAGTCCTGTTCGCAAAATATGGCGGCACAGAAGTAACCTACGATAATGTTGAATTTCTCATCTTGCGCGAAGATGATATCTTAGCCAAGGTTAACTAAATAAGTAAGGAGTTACACACATGGCAGCAAAACAGTTAGCGTTTGATGAAGAAGCGCGGAATTCTATCAAGCAGGGTGTTGACAAATTAGCAGAAGCAGTCAAAGTCACCCTCGGTCCGAAAGGACGCAACGTTGTTCTTGATAAGAAATTCGGAGCGCCTACCATTACAAAAGATGGTGTGACGGTCGCAAAGGAAATCGAATTGGAAGACCCCTATGAGAATATGGGGGCACAAATGGTCAAAGAAGTTGCATCTAAAACAAGCGATGTCGCTGGTGATGGAACTACAACAGCAACGATTTTGGCACAGTCTATTTACAGAGAAGGTCTGAAAAACGTCGCCGCTGGCCATAATCCGATGGCACTCAAACGCGGTATTGAAAAAGCAGTTGATAAAGTCGTTAACTCTATTCAAGGACTCAGTAAAGAAGTTTCGGAGAAAACAGAAATCGCACAAGTCGCGGCTATCTCCGCTAACAACGATTCTGATATTGGTAACCTCATCGCTGATGCGATGGATAGGGTAGGGAAAGACGGTGTCATCACCGTTGAAGAAGCGAAAAGCCTTGATACGAACTTAGATGTCGTTGAAGGTATGCAGTTTGACAGAGGCTATTTATCGCCCTATTTCGTGACGGATGCCGACCGTATGGAAGCTGTCATTGAAGATGCTGTCATCCTGATTCACGAAAAGAAAATTAGTACCCTTCAGGACCTCAGACCTCTGCTTGAACTCATCGCACAACAAGGCAAACCACTTTTGATTATCGCCGAAGATGTTGAAGGTGAAGCACTCGCAACTGTCGTTGTTAACAAGATTCGCGGCGTGCTCCGTTGTGCAGCCGTTAAAGCACCAGGATACGGTGATCGTAGGAAAGCCATGCTTGAAGACATCGCTGTCCTGACCAATGCTCGCGTCATTTCTGAAGAACTCGGCATCAAACTTGAAAATGTTACGATGAATGATCTTGGCAGTGCAAAACGTGTTGTTATTGACAAAGATAACACCACCATTGTTGAAGGTGAAGGTAGTACTGAAGCAATTCAGGGACGGATAGACCAGATTCGACGACAGATTGAAGATACCACCTCCGATTACGATCGCGAAAAATTGCAGGAACGTCTTGCAAAACTCGCTGGTGGTGTTGCAGTCATTAATGTCGGTGCAGCAACTGAAGTTGAAATGAAAGAGAAAAAAGCACGCGTCGAAGACGCAATGCACGCTACACGCGCCGCCGTTGAAGAAGGCGTTGTTGTCGGTGGTGGTGTTGCTCTCGTCAGAGCGCAAGCCGAACTTGCCGAACTCGAACTTGAAGATGATACTGAGCAGGTTGGTGTCTCTATTGTCGCGCGCGCGCTTGAAGATCCACTTCGCCATATCGCGAAAAACGCTGGACAAGAAGACTCCGTCATTATCGCGAAAGTCAGAGACGAAGGTGGGAACATCGGCTTTGATGCACGCGAAGAACGTTTCGCAGACATGTTTGAAGCAGGCATCCTTGACCCGACTAAAGTTGTCCGTTTTGCTCTTCAAAACGCAGCCAGCATCGCAGCACTAATGATTACCACCGAAACGCTCATCGCTGAGATTCCTGAGAAGGAAGCACCAGCACCTCCGATGCCTCCCGGTGGTGACATGTACTAGTCCAATAGATTATCTCATAAATAGTATGCAGGTTCAACCTGTGGGTAGGGTTTATGAGAAAAATCTATTTTTAGAAAACGGGTGGATGTTCAGTCCGCCCGTTTTTTTATAGTAGATTTTATAATTAATGATGCGATTCAATCAGCGCGCTTAGATGAAGTTTAAGAAAATAAATCGGTAATTTCCTAACCATCGACATCTTGTTTTATGTTTTCTTGTGTGAGGTTCATTATCTGGTTGTCTGAATCACGGAAGACGCGGAGAACGCGGAAAGAAGAATGTTTTGATAATCCAACCTGTTTATTTGTGAAGGTAAATATGGAAACACAACGCGATTCAGACAGAAAAAAGATCAAAAGGACCAAATTAAAAAATTAATCTTCATGAAAGCGCGCCTATCAGTCGATGTAAAAGGCGCAATGAATTGCGCTTGGTGAATGCGCCAAATCAACGGTCCGAATGCCTTTTGGCATTCACATTAAACGCTTCAAACCTATAAAGAACTGTCCAAGTAATTTTAGATTTTACTATGACACCTATCCCAAGTACGCCTCACATGCTTGCAACACCTCCGACACTTCAATTGTGTGCATACAAGGCGACGTCCCATCAGGCAACGCCTGACACGCATATTCAAATCCCAAATTAAGGCACGGACTACACGGTAATGTTGCCTCAATACAAGTAGACTTATCGCCCCAAGGTCCCCACTGTGCTGAATTGGTTGGTCCGTGAAGCGCGATAATTGGTGTTCCTGACGCAGCAGCGAGATGCATCGGCCCACAATTCCCACTAATAACCAAATCTGCCTGCGTAAACAACGCTGCAAGTTGATTTATCTGTGTTCGCCCAGCAAGGCATACCGTTTCACACGCGGTTCGTTCTGCTATCCACTCCGAAACCTCTACCTCATCCGGTGCTCCCGTCAAGAAAATTCGTGCGTTATAGCGAGATGACAGCGCATCAGCCAGCATTACGTACCGCTCTTGTTGCCACCGCCTACGCGGTTCACCACGTCGACCCGCCTCCGGATGCAGCACAACCAGTGGTTCAGATATATTCACCTGTTCCTGTGCAAGCAAATTTTGGCACCATTCGCGTTCCGTTTCGCCAGCCCAAACAGCGAGTTCCATATTTTCGGTGCTGCAGCCTAATTCATGCGCAATACTCAAAAAATTAAGTACTTCGTGTTTTCTTGGAATATGTGGAACAATGTCAGTGAACAGATAGTGACGATATTGATGCTCGGCACTGAATCCGATGAGGCGAGGCGCACCTGTCGCATAGGCCAGTAGCACACTAAACCGTGACCAATGCTCCAGATCAATCACCCAATCAAAATGCTCCTGACGAAGCATCCGAATTAACTGGTAGAGGGGATAACGGAACAGGATCCGCTTGTCAATGTAAGGACACCTTTCTAAATATGAGAGATTCGTCGGTGAAGCTAAGAACGAGAGTTCTGCCTGCGGAAAACTTCTACGTAAGGCACGGATGGTAGGAATAGCCAAGATCGTGTCACCCAAAGCGGAAAGTTGGATAAACAGAATCTTTTTCGGATAGTCTATAAAGGAGTCAATTTCGTTCCGAGATTCTGATCCTCGGTTTCGCAACTCAACTTTCCTAATCAGAAAAGTTCTAATGGTGCTAATCAGGTAAAACATTATGCCGATTGGGATGCCGACATATCTATCAAAGAATTTTTGGAGACGATTCGACTGCATTCAACAGATTACGATGTCACAAGTGTTTGTATAGTAGATTTTAGAATTACTTGAACACTCTACGTAGGCGAGGTTAGGAAACTTCGCCTACCGAGAGAAGAGAGTGTCAATTTAATTTTATAATTCACTATAAACCAGCCTCATCTCTCCATTCAAATTCCTAAGCCTACTAAGGCAACGGCACCGCTTTGGTTTTATCTCCGATACGCCGCATTGTAATTTCCTGTTCAACTGTTGGGTCCGGTAGCCCTGTCTCAGTCAATCGGCGTTTTAGAAACGCATCCATATCGTTTCTTAATTTTGCCACAATATCATCTGCTTCTTCTGCCAAATTGTATATTTCATCAGGGTCTTCCTCAAGATCGTAGAGTTCAATATCGGGCGTATTATAAACAGCAGGCGTGCCGCCGGTTTCCACAATCAGTTTCCATTTACGTGTTTGCCATCCACGCTTTTTCATCCATCCGCATTCCGTGAGATAGATTGCATCACACGAACCGTCATCTGCGCCATTTTCGATCAAATTACGAAGGCTTGTGCCTTTCATCTTTTCGCGTTCCCCTAAAGTGCTTTGTCCAGCATAATCTAAAACAGTTGGCGCAATATCCTTCAGCGACACCAACCCATCAAGCTGCTGCCCTTTCGGAATAACCGCGGGACAGTGGAGTATCAACGGAATGTGGCAATTTGTCTGATACAATCCGTGGTGATCATACCAGAGTTGGTGTTCATCAAGTTCCTCACCGTGGTCAGCCGTAATTACCAAAAGCGTTTCTTCCATCAGTCCGCAATCCTGTAGATACTGAAAAAGCTGCGCCAAAGATGCATCCATATAAGCAATTGAAGCATCATATTGTGAGTTCACATACCTACGGTCTGTCCAGAGACGTTTTTTAGCGAGGTTGTCAGGATCATCTGGGTCGGGTTTGCACATCCACTGTCGGAAATAATCTGTAAACGGTTCACAGGCATAAACGGCATCCATACTCCGATTGTTCGGATCGCATTCGTCACCGCTATAAAACATCCGTTCAAATGGGAGCGGCGGCAGGTAAGGTGTATGCGGATCCCAATAGTGGAGAAACGCAAACCACGGTTTATCCTGCGATTGTGCAAGTTCTAACAGTTCTATCGCTGTTTGATTTACTGCTTCAGCTTTCCGAGCATTTCGGTAGCGCGTTTCCCATTGATAACCGCGATACTGGTTCTCCGGATAACCGCGTTGAAACCAGCGCCCCAAATTGTCTGCAGCTACAGTAAAGTAATCCGCTTCGTTGAGCAATTCTGGGAGAGTCTTGATATTTTCAGAAAGGTTTAAACGTCCACCTTGCGTTATAATTTGGTGCGTCAACACATCTTTTCCTGTAAACATTGTCGTATGTGCTGGATGTGTTGGGATGTGCGGACTAATACAGCTTTCAAAAAGGGTAGAATCTGCTACCAAAGCATCAAGATGTGGTGTTGTCAGGTGGGTATGTCCATAACAACTCATACTTGAGGCACGAAGTGTATCTAATGAGAAAAGGATGATATTACGCAAAACTTCCTCCGCAGCGTTATCTTTACACTAAAGTATTACACTGCTAATAGGTTATGGTTGCACAAGCACTTTGTTAATCTGCTGCAGCGACATCAACAGCCGCTACTTGCGCGTTTCGGATCGCTTCTGCCAGATAGGTAATTCCTTCTGGAACGTCATCAACATGACAATACGCATACGCTAACCGAATTGCCTTTACCGGATCGCCTGCATAGTGGAACGCACTGCCGTTGCTATAACCTACACCTTTTGCCGATGCCAACTCACTTAGCTTATTCATATCAGTCGATTCTGGTAGATCTATCCAGAGGAAAAGTCCACCACGCGGTTTTGTCCACGTACAGAGATCACTGACGTTTGCTTCAAGTGTATCTATTACGGCTTGACATTTAGCACCGACAGCAGCATTTGTCGTTTCAAGGTGTGCCTCAAGATGCTCCATGAAAAATTCTGCCACAATAGCACTTGCAAGCGCACTCGTGCCACCATCCCAACGATTGTGATGAATCATCCCGTAATAAGGTTGTTTGGCTACGAAGTAACCTTGTCTCACCCCCGCACCCAGAATTTTTGAGAATGTAGCGATGAAGATAACTCTGTTTGATGTATCCAACTTGAACAGTGATGCGGGTGTTGGGTTCGGCACAAAATCAATATCACCGTAGCAATCATCTTCTACAATAAGCGTGTCGTATTCTTCTGCAAGTTCCAACATGCGGTGCCGCCTTTCCAGCGACAGAATCGCACCTGTTGGGTTTTGATGATTGGAAGTCGTATAGATGAGAGAAGGTGTGACATTTTGGCGTTTAAGCGCCTTCAACTTATCCTCCAACGCATCCATCTCCATGCCATCTACATAATCCATCGGTATTCCGATAATATTCGCTTTGAGGTGTCGCATAATACCGAGTGTGCCGCTATAGGTAAATTCTTCTGTCAATACCGTATCGCCTGGTTTAATAAACGTACCTAAGACCAATTCAAGTGCCTGCATCGACCCTGAGGTAATTGAGGTGTTATCTACTGGAAGTGGGACACCTTCTCGCCGTTCAAAGCGCATTGACGCAAGTTCGCGCAACCCACGGTAACCAGATTCACCGGGATAATTGACCAGTTGCCCTCCCAATTTACGGAGCGCTTTTGCGCTTGCCTCAATCAACGCCTCAGTCGGAAACGTATAAGGGTCGGGTCTGCCCCCTGTAAACGCAAAATCTTTCATTTAGGTCTCCTTAAAATACTTGGCAGATTCCATATTTACACTATTATAGCACCCGCTGTGGAAAAAAACAACCTCAAATCCGACAATAGGTGTGTAAAGTTTTTGTCCTCGGTTGTTGGATTTCGCTTGTGTTTTATCCATAGATGCCAAATAGATTTACAAAAAAAAATCCTCCCTGATAAGGGAGGAAAGAGGGTTCTTTAAGAAAAATTAACGTTAATGAGAAATTATTAATTTTATTAGAAAAACTTAGCTTTTTTCTTGACAATTTTTTGTTTGTTTTGTATAATAATTACGTTCAATGGTAGTCTCCTATAATGTTTATAGGTGCGCCGATGGTGTTACGAGCACCGATCGACGCTGCACTGCCATAATCCAGCTATAGCAGCGCTAACCTAATTGTAGCATGAAACCACCTGTTTTGTGTAACTTTTAGGTTAGCACCTAACACGGAAAAGGAGAATTCCGATGAATATTAAGAATAGTCGAGTATTTCACGCGTTAGTCAATAAACGTTTAGCGATAATTTGCTTACTTATATTTTGTGTAGGCACTTTATGGACAACCGGCATTTTAAGTCAAGTTGGCGAGGTGATAGAGTATACAGCTAAAGGCGTGCTCAAACTTTTTACCCTCATGAATGATGCAGCAAGTGCTTACTACAACATTTCAGCAACAGTTGAGAATTTAACTGAAACTTTGGATGACCTGGAAGAGGCGGAAAGAATAGCACGCGCCCGATATGGTGAATATGCGGGTTCCTTTCTAACGGCAGAAGCGGTTTATCAAGCAGAACGGACGGAGTTTTGGAGTGCCAACTCGGATTATAATGCTGCGGAGAATCGTAGAATTATTGCACAAGGCGATATAAACATGGCGCGAGATCGTATCGCTTATTGCCAGCAGAGGCTTGATGGTTCTACGAGTTCAGAAATGGCTGATTACTGGCGAGAGCAACTTGCGATAGCGCGAGACCAGTTGAGTGATGCGACATCCCGAAAAAGCCAAGCCGTTAGAGATAAAGCCAGAGCAAACTCGCGTTTTAAGAGGGCGCAGGCAAATCTGCCCATTCTCCGCAATGAACGTGATAGATGGAAAACACTCGCGGATACTGCCAAACAGGAACACGAGGATGCTAAACAGGCCGTGAGGGATAGGAAAATAGAGATCGCGTTAGCAGAAGTAGAAGCAGTAGAGGCGAAGAAAAAACACAACGCAGCAATTGCAGCATACGAGGCATATCAGGCAATGTATGATGCACAACAAGATGGAGGTGGTGGAAATTGATGATACGCACACCTCACTACAGAAATCTGTGCATTTTTGCCGTGATTTTTCTTTTGGGAATAGTCTCTTTTTTTATGCTATTCCAAAAGAAAAAGCACGGCGGGCAGGGAGTGGCACCGACGTCCATTCGTTCACAGGACACACACCCTGATTCACAGAACGATTTACAGCAAACAACGGGATTATTACCCGATGCAAAGGACGCACCCCCTCCTGCGTTATTATCACCCCCACAAGCGGGGGCTTCTGACGCAGCGTTACAACATTTTCTTGATAATCCGCATCTGTATGAAATATCAACCGCGCCCAATGACAACGTTTTAAAGCTACGTCCGGACTTCCAGCACCCACGCCCCGAAGATTTCTCGTCTGGTCTGGATTATAATAGGGCAGCACTGGCTTTCTATGAAAAACGACTTTCAAAAACAGAGATTCCCGAAGGAAAAGAAATTTGGGGGAACCTCATAGCAGATACAAAGGAATATATTGCTGCCGAAGAAGCGGAGATAGCTGAAGCGGAAGAAACGCGCGAAGAAGCCCGTGAATGGAAAGAGCAGGAAGCCAAGATGATTGAATTGAACGTGTCTTTTGCACGACGGATGATGACGGAATCCGATGACTATTGGAATCTCTATCTTGATGAAGTTGTGCCGCGCATTCCATCTTCTATACGGGACGCCGTTTTAGAGAAGTTTTTAAGCGAGCAGCAAACGCCCGAAGCATCAGATGCTCCCCCGTTTTCTGATGTGCCGCGCCGTTTGGTGGAATCACGCGAAGGGGGTGAAGTTGTGAAGCCGCCGTCGCTGCCAGTCCCTATGGACGAAATGACGCTGTCAGATCAAATAGGCGGTTGGAATGAAGCGTTGATAAAAGCGTATCCTGATATATTTGCGTATCCTGATGCCAAGTCGCGTGAGGCATTTTCACAAAAACTACCAAGTGAGGGGGCGCGTCAATACTTTAGAGAACGCCAAACAGCATTACACAAAGAATATGCCGCGTTGCTACAAACACAGTTGAAAGGCGTGCCGAAGGAGAAACGCGAGCAAGCGATTGTCACAGTTCGCCAATCGTTATTGCAGAAATGGGATGCGGATTTCGCGGATGCCGTGATGCGTCAACTGCAACAAGAAAAATAACAAGGTTATTAACAATATCAAGGCAGGTAGCAGAGATGTTACCTGCCTTTTCTTTTATTCTCAAATGTTTCTAAAACCTCACACCTGATTGTCTGAATCGAAAACATCCACACCCCCAACAATCCAACAATCACTCTCTTGACACCACAAACCCATTATGCTAAAATTCCGAAAATGACAATTGAGAAACCTTATCCAGAAATTATCTTTGAACAGATGCAACAAAAAGACCTTGAACAGGTAATGGCGATAGAAAACGAAGCCTTCCCCGATCCATGGTCTGAATCATTTTTTAAACAGGAACTTCGTAAAAGAAAAACATATACGCATTTATATATTGCCCGGCTAAATAACGAAGTCATCGGATATATTGTCTTTTACATCTTCCGCTGTGAAGGACACATCCTGAATATTGCCGTAGCCTCTGAATATAGGCGATGCGGTGTGGCAAAATATCTACTCGCCTCCGCATTAGAAATTGTTCGGAAAAACGCGGGAGAGGAAGTATTTCTTGAAGTTTCTGTCAATAATACCGCAGCAAGAGGACTCTACAGACAATTCGGATTTGAAGTTTACGGTATTCGTAAAAGATACTATAGCAACGGTGATGATGCGTACGTTTTACGAAAAGAGGTATAATGTTAATCTTCGCAAATTTTTTGTCAAGATACTCAAAGTTATAAAACTTTCTTATAGGAGACACTAATTATGATATTTGATATAGCACGTTCTGCTTTTTCCACAACCCCTTCCGGAGAAGCACTTTCGCTTTCAATTCGAAGACAGGAAGCGCGCACTGCTGGAAGAAACGGATGGCGAATCATTGAGGAAGAGGTCAACTGGCAAGCAGGCGAAACCGCTATCATTGTCGTTGACATGTGGAATAAACATTGGTCCTGGGGAGCAACTGAACGCGTGAACATCATGGCACCGCGAATGAACATCGTGCTGCAACGTGCCAGGCAACGCGGTGTCCAGATAATCCATGCGCCTTCTGATACCATAGATTTCTATAAGGACCATCCCGCACGTACTGCCATACTTGAGATTCCGAAGGCAGAACCGCCACAGGAACGTGAAATGCCAGACCCACCTCAGCCTGTAGACGCATCCGATGGTGGTTCAGACACAGGTGAAACAAACATGTATGGCGCATGGCACCGTCAACATCCAGCAATTGAAATTGATGACATAGATGCTATCAGTGATAACGGACAAGAGGTGTACAACCTGCTCGCTCATAAAGAGATTCAGAACATTATTATTATGGGTGTGCATACCAATATGTGTGTGCTGGGTCGTTCCTTTGCTATTAAGCAGATGGTCCGATGGGGTTTCAACGTTGTGTTAGTTCGTGATTTAACTGATGCAATGTATAATCCTTTTAAGCCTCCCTATGTGAGCCATGAAGAAGGAACGCAGTTAGTCGTTCAGTATATTGAGAAATTCTGGTGTCCTTCAATCTTGAGTGGTGATTTAACCACCCCCGAACCCGCAGAATAACCTCAATTTCTCAAATTCTATGAAGATAGATGTCTACCGACCAAAAGGTTGATTTAGATTACCATACCAAAATCTATTTCTCCTTGTCTACTGCTCGCGTTAATGCTATTATAATCGCTAAAAGCACTTATTAGGAGAATGCTTATGAAACTAACGCAAGAACAAAAAAAAACTTACCGGACAAAGGGAGTTCTGGTGGTCAAAAGTGCATTAACAGATGCAGATACCCAACCGGTCATTGACGAAATTGAGGATTGGATATCAGAACGTGCCAACGCATTACATCAGGACGGAAAGATTGAAAACCTTTACGAAGATGACCCTTTTGACAGGCGATTCGGAAAACTCCTTGCACAGTCCGGTGAAATCGGAAGCGGTATGGATATTATGCACTATCGGGGCAAAGCTATCTTTGACTTCATGAGAAACGACAATTTGCTTGATGTAATTGAAGGAATTGTCGGCCCCGAAATCACATGCAACCCGATTCAGCATGTGCGCGCGAAACCGCCAGTGGTTGACGGAAACGCAAGTTGGGCAGGTGGTGTGCCGTGGCATCAAGACGCTGGTGTTATGATGGAGGAGGCAGAAGGCTCAAATATCGTCACCTGTTGGCTACCATTAGGTGATAGCACAATTGAAATGGGATGTCTTGAAGCGTTGCCCGGTGTTACAGAAGATATTGGATACCTTACACATCAGAAAGAGGGCGGCACCATGATTGTGCCCGACCTGATGCCGGACGTTGAACCGATGATGTTGGAATGTTATCGAGGCGACATCATCTTGCTGAGCCGTTTTACACCGCACCGTTCGCAACCGAACAAATCCGACCGGTGTCGCTGGTCGTTAGATCTGCGTTTTCAGACGACAGGACACCACACAGGTAGAACCGCACACCCCGACTTTATTGTCCGCAGCCGCAAAAATCCTGAAACTGTCCTAACAGACCATGCAAAATGGTGTCACCTATGGGTAGACGCATTTGAAAACCCACGTGGTGTCGCTAAACACAGATCCATATAAACATAATCCACAGATTCGCGCAGCTTGACACAATTTTGTTGCATTTAATTTGTTGTCGTGATAAATTAATTTATATTGTGATTTAAGTAATGTTGCGCAAGGTATTAGAACATCAAAAATTATCTACTTTTCTATAACGACAGGAGGTTTATTTTGTTGAGAGTTACCATATTTGCCCTAAGTCTACTACTCGTCTTAGGGTTCAACATGCTCGGTTCAGCAGAAATCACAGATGATATGATTGTCGCAGCGTGGCTTTTTGATGGTGATGCTAAAGATTTTTCCGGAAATGGGTTTGACGGTGAAGCTCAAGGTGGAAAATATGTTGATGGTCAAATCGGCAAAGCGATTGAACTAAACGGCACAAACGAATGGGTTAACATCAATAAGAGGATGGGTTCGTTCGAAGAAATCACATTCGCACACTGGGTCAAATGCACTGGTCGAGAAAATGGATGGCGAGTCTTCTTCAACGTCAATGGATGGAAACCGGGTGACATCCATTATCAGTTGCATACGAATAATAAAGTTGAATTTTCTATTCACAGCAACCCTGGTGGCAACGATAAATTCGCCAACTTCGCTGTAGTAGGCGGTGAAATGAACAAATGGATACATATTGCAACCGCTTATAGCGCGAAGGAAGGGAAAATCCGTTTTTACATCAATGGCGAACTTGACGCTGAGAGCGACTGGGGTAATAACCCTGGTGTCCTTGACCCCGGCAGGATTGGAGATTGGGGTGGTAGCCGACAGTGGCAAGGTCTCCTCGATGAATTCGTCATCTTCAATACCGTGTTGAGCGAGGATGATATTAAATCTGTCATGAACGATGGTCTGGCAAGCGGCCTCGCTGTTGACCCAAAAGCGAAACTGGCTGTCACATGGGGTAGCCTCAAGAAATAGATGGGTGTTGAACACAGCACCATTTAATGTTGTGGAAATCACACCGTGAGGCAAACTCAAATCGTACAATACTACTCAAGCTTATTTAGGGCGGATTTGATATCCGCCCTCCGTTGGTTAACATCGCTGAATAAGTACTGCGGAAATACTATAGCAGTATCCACTAAACGCCTTATAGACTTATGCGAAATATTCTACTCATAATTCTGGGAATTTTAGTCGTTGGGGCAATCGCGTGGCTTGCTATACAAATTCTTAAGTGGCTTTTCGCAGTTTTTTTCTTTCTTGTGGGAGTAATTGCAAGTATAGCCCTATTCATTATTCTTGTACTGACATCGGAAATTAGGGCCACCCCCTAAACCAAGATTGTGATATAATAACAATCTCACTTGAAAGGAGTCTCCGATGGCGA
>JAGWBU010000101.1:15032-15413 GCA_021295735.1 Candidatus Poribacteria bacterium
CCTCAGCGAAGATCAACTCTCAAAGTGGAAGCAGCAACTCGTTGAAAACGCAGCGTCTGTGTTTGGATCCAGGAATAAGGTTTCCTCTGAAGACGCGGCGGAACGGATTGCTCACCTTGAGCAGCTCGTTGGGAGATTGACCGTGGCGTTAGACATCTAAAAAAAGCCTCAACTTGGTTGAGCTAACTGCGTCTGAGAAACGAGAACTCATTGAAACGTTTTGAACAGATTATTCGGTTCGAGAGATTTCTGAGACACTCGGTTTCAACCGGAGTCTTCTCTATTATCACCCCAAAAGTGCCCCTTCTCAAGAGGTTCTCCGAGAGGAAATAGAGAAGTTATGTAGACGTTATCCGAAATATGGGTATAGGCGCATCAGGC
>JAGWBU010000101.1:15447-15782 GCA_021295735.1 Candidatus Poribacteria bacterium
CTGCGTCTGGGATACACCGTTGGGTATCGCCGCGTTGCCCGATTGATGAAAGCAGATAATCTCTCGGTTGCTGTCAAACCACGAGATCGCTTGAAGGTCCACAGCCCTGGGTCAATCGGCTTGAAATCCTTGACATCTGTTGATGCGATCAGGTCTGGGTTGGCGATATAACGTATGTCCGTCTCTACAGACGCTTCTTCTATGTTTCGGTGCTCATGGATGTCTTCACTCGCATGATAAGAGGGTGGCAGGTGAGCCACCATTTGTACACATCTCTAACCCTGAGAACTTTAGAACAGGCAGGACACCAAAACGTGCCAGAGATCCATCATTCT